>CALWIE010000046.1 GCA_944380625.1 uncultured Clostridia bacterium | reverse complement strand
AACGCCCTGCACTTTGAGCAGAGCAAGCTCCTTTTGGAGCGGGGCAAACACGTCATCTGCGAAAAGCCCCTGTGCGCCCAGGCAGACAAAGTGCGCATCCTCCAGGAGACCGCCCGAAAACAGGGGGTCATCTTCCTGGAGGCCATCATGTACCTCCACCTGCCCCAGAGGAAAGTTTTGGAGGAGGCCTTGGGCCAGATCGGCCCCATCACCCTGGCGAAGCTGGACTTCTGCCAGCGCTCCTCCAAGCTGGACCGCTACCTGGAGGGGGAGCTGCCCAACATTTTCAACCCCGCCCTGGAGACGGGGGCCTTGATGGACCTTGGGGTCTACTGCGTCTACCCCGCCCTGACCCTCTTTGGAAAACCGGAGAGCTTTTCCATTGAGCCCCGAATGCTCGCAAGCGGCGCGGACGGGGCCGGGGCCATCACCCTGCACTATCCGGACAAACTGGTGGTGCTGGCCTACTCCAAGCTGGGCGAGGCCCAGGCCAACAGCGATTTCCAGGGCACCCAGGGGACCGTGGGGGTTTCCTCCATCTCCCGGCTGGCGGGGATCACCCTTTGGAAGAAGGACGGTTCCCTCCAGAAGCTTTGGGGGGACGACGAGAAATTCCGCCTTATGGGTTGGGAGGCCAAGGACTTCTACCGGTACATCACCGACCCCGACGCCACGGCCCAGGAGTACGCACGCTGCTCGGAGCTGAGCCTCCAGGTGGCCGAGTTCTTGGAGGAGGCCCGGAAAAAGGCCGGGATCTCCTTCCCCAGCGACGGCATGTAAAATAGCAGGTCACAAAGGCCGGCAGGGAGTATCCCCTGCCGGCCTTCTTCTTGGGCAAAAAAGAGACCCCCGGCTGCCGCCAGGGGCTATTCCACTGTGACATAGAGCGCAAGCTCCGCGAAGGTCTTCTCCCCGATGCCGGAGACGTCCATAAGCTCCTCCACGTCGTAGAAGCCGCTGTTTGCCTCCCGGTAGTCGATGATCCGCTGGGCCAAAGAGGGCCCCACCCCTGGGAGCAGGTCCAGCTCCTCCAGGGAAGCGGTGTTGAGGTTTACGCTCCCCTCCCCAAGGGTCGGGACGGTTTCCTCCCCCTCCACGGGGACTTGTTCTTCCCCGCTGGAGGAGGCCGGCCCAGAGACGGTCCGAGGCGGAGAGGTGGAGCTCACAGGGAGGACCCGGTAGACCTGGACAGGCTCCACGAAATAGAGAAGCATCAGCGCCGCCGTCACGATGGCGGCGCCCAAAAGCAACAAGATGCGGATTCGGGATTCCCGGTCCATGTCCTCACACTTCCTTCAGCTTGCTCAAAAAGCCCGTAAAATACGGGGGAAGGGGCGCTTCAAACTCCAGATAGGCCTGGGAGCGGGGGTGGACGAAGCCGATCTTCCCCGCGTGGAGGCACTGCCCCTGCAGGAAGGCGATCACCTTTTTGGGGCCGTAGACAGGGTCGCCCGCCACCGGATGGCCCAGGTACGCCATGTGGACCCGGATCTGGTGGGTGCGGCCTGTCTCCAGGCGCAGGCGGAGCTGGGTGAACCCCTGGAAGCGCTTTACCACCCAGAAATGGGTCACGGCATGGCGGGCTGCGGGGGATTCAAACAGCACCGCCATCCTTTTCCGGTCCTGGGGATGCCTGCCCAGGGGGGCGTCCACCTGGCCGCTGTCCTCCCGGAAAGAGCCGTAGACCACGGCGCTGTACTCCCGGGTGAAGGTGTGGGCCTGAATCTGCTCCGCCAGGCGGGTGTGGGCAAAGTCGTTCTTCGCCACTATGAGAAGGCCGCTGGTGTCCTTGTCGATGCGGTGGACGATCCCCGGCCGGGCCACCCCGTTGATGCCCGAAAGGGATGCCCCGCAGTGGTACAGCAGAGCGTTGACCAGGGTGCCCCCTTCGTGCCCCGGAGCGGGGTGCACCACCATCCCCTTGGGCTTGTTGACCACCAGCAGATCCTCGTCCTCATAGGGGATGTCCAGGGGGATATTCTCCGGCAGGACCTCCAGAGGGCGCACCTCCGGCAGCTCCACCAGGATCTCCTGGCCGGGCTTTACCTTGGCGCTTTTGGCCAAAGGCTTGCCGCCGCAGGTGACGCGCCCCTCTTCGATCAGGGTCTGGATGGCAGAGCGGGTGAGTTCCTCCAGGGAGGAGGCCAGCAGCTTGTCCACCCGGAGGCCCTCCTGGGTCACAGGGATGAGGAGGCGGCGGCTCATGGATCCTCCCGCTCCTGGGAGGGGCCTCCCCTTCCCCGGCGGTCTTGGGAGAAAAACAGCACGTGGAGCACAAACAGCACGGCGCCCACTGTGATGCAGCAGTCCGCCAGGTTAAAGATATAGTCGAAAAACAGCACGTGGATGTAATCCACCACAAAGCCGTGGAGAAAGCGGTCGATCAGATTGCCGATGCCCCCTGCCACCAGCAGGGCGGAGGTGGCATAGCTCAAAAGGGTGTGGTGCCTGTACCGGAACAGAAGCACCACAATGGCCGCCGACACAACAACGGTGATGGCCACCACCATCCACATCATATTCTTGAAAAGCCCGAAGGCGGCCCCGGTGTTTTCCACATAGGTGAGCTCCAGCAGGCCGGGGATCACCTCAATCCGCCCCGACGGGGCCAGAAAGCGGAGCACCAGGAATTTGATCGCCTGGTCCAGGGCAAGCAGCACCGCCGCCACGGCCAGCACAAGGACAGCCGTCTTACGGCTGCGGTCGATAGAATCGGATTTCAAAACTCTCTCCTTTTTCACGCACAGGACTTTAACCGGAGCCCTCTCAGCGCTTTCTGCGCTTGCGGGCGCCCACGTCCACGTCGTCCCCAAACTCCAGATGGCTGAAGTGGGACTCCTTCTCCCGCTGCAGGGACTCGGGAATGCTGCTGTAGGCCTTCAGGTCAATGCCCACCTGGGACAGGTCGTCCTCAAAGCCGGAGGGCTGCTCCTGCTCCTGGCTGAAATCCACCTTGTTGTGCAGACCGCTGTCCTCCAGGGTGGTCTGCTCCGGCGCCTGAGGAGCAGCGGGCTCCGCTACCGCTTCCGGGGCGTGCTCTTCCACAGGGGCGGGGGCAGGAACGGGCTCCTCTTTGGGCTCTGCTTTGGGGGCTTCCTTTGCCGGGACAGGCTGGGGCTCCTTCTCCACCGGGGGCTCCGGCTGGACAGGGGCCGCCGCGGGAGCGGGGTCCTTCACCCGGAAGTTGGGGATGTGGTTGATGCTCTCCAGGTGCTTTTTGTACATCTCCAGCAGGGAGACTCGGAAGGCGGACACCTGGCGCTTCATCTCTTCCAGCTCGTGTTTTTTGCCCTCTACCTGGCCGGCATACTCCTGGGCGGCCTTGGCCGCGTCGTCCCGGGCGTTTGCCAGGATCCTGCCGGCGTCGGCCTTGGCGTCCTCCAGCATGATGGCGGCCTTGTCCCGGGCCTCTTGGACGGCGTCCTTCGCCATCCGCTGGGCGCTGAGGATGGCCTCTTTGATGCCGTCCTCCTCCTCCCGGTAGGACTCGATCTTCTGGGCCAAGATGCCCAGCTTCTTCTGAAGCTCCGCGTTTTTGGACTTCAGCTCGGCGATCTGCCGGTTCAGGCCGTCCGCCTGCTTCATGAGGCGGGTGCTCTGCTCCACGGCCGCGTCCCGCTCGGCCTCCAACTGGGTGAAGGACTCCACCACCTCGTCGATAAAGTTATCCACGTCCTCCGGCTTATACCCAGAAAAGCCGGCCTTTCCAAAGCTCACTTCATTGATTTCTTTCACGGTCAACATGTGGAAATCCCCCTTATTGATATTTCCTGCATTTCGCCACAAGGCGCCCTTTGGAAGTCAAAGGGCCCAGTTGATCTACAATAAACCGGCCGTGCCTGCGCACGGAGATCCGGTCGCCTTCCTCCACCCGGGCGGAGGGGGAAAGGCTCTCCTGATGGTTGATGGACACCGACCCGGCCCGGATCCACTCCGCCGCCTTCTCCCGGCTGGTCTTGCACAGAAGGGCGGCAAGGCAGTCCAGCCGCGGGGAGGCCACCACCCCGTTTACCGGAAGGAAGCT
Source organism: uncultured Clostridia bacterium (assembly GCA_944380625.1). The sequence goes on along the minus strand of CALWIE010000046.1, from coordinate 20,120 downwards.
GTGGGCGGCGGGCAGGGGCCCCTCCCAGGAGAAGGACGCCTTGACGCCCACCCGTCCGATCTTCGGGAGGTTTTGAGCGAAGTACTCCGCCAGCTCCTCCCGCAGGAAGGCCACCGCCAAGCCCTCCCCCACCAGGATGTCCCCCACCACGTCCCGCTCCACTCCCAGGGAGAGGAACGCCCCCAAGAAATCCCGGTGGGAAAGGGCGTACTCCCCCCGGTAGGTGAAGGCAAGGGATGTCAGCGGGAAAAGTCCGGGGTCCGGCTCCAGGTAGTCCGGAAAAAAGCCGGCCATGACCCGCTCCGCCTCCGGGTGGCCTCCCCAGAGGAGAAACCGGGCCCTGCGGCGGGAGAGGTACGTTTCGCAAAAGGCGGCCTGGCCCTCATCCAGAAAGCCCAAATAGCAGGGCCTCTTCCGGGAGAGCCGCAGGCAGTCCTCCAGCCGGGCGGCCAGCTGCGCCTGTTCTCCGGCCATGGGCGTCAGAAGAAGATGCCGCTGTTTTCCAGCTCATCCATCACGTCGTTGCCGGTCAGGTCCACGTTGTAGGGCACCACGATCACCGTCTGCTTGGTGATGGGGCGGAACTTTCCGTTGTTGGCGTAGGCCACCCCGCTGATAAAGTACAGGATGTGCTCGGCTTCCCGCTCGTCGGTGTCCTCCAGGTTCAGCACCACCATGTGGCGCTGGAGGAGCTCGTCGGCGATGACCCAGGCGTCCTCCTTAAAGCTGACGGGCCGGAACATCACCACCTGGAACTGGGCCTTGGCGTTGATGTTCAGCACCCGGCCGCCGCTGCCTGTGCTGCGCCGGGAGGTGTAATCGGAAAAGGAGACAGAGCGCCGGGAGTCGTCAAACCGGTCCCAGTCCCGACCAGAGCCGGAGTCTTCCCCCTCTTCCCCTTCGGGCTCGTCCTCGTAATAATCCTCGTATTCATCCTCCGGCGGGTTCAACATCTGGTGAAACCGATCGAACAATCCTGCCATGAAGCTAACCTCCTAAGGGATTTGATTCAGTGCTGGGGGTACGCCCGCCTGCCAAACAGCGAAGAGCCCACCCGCACCATGGTGGCGCCGCAGGCGATGGCCTCTGGGAAATCCGAGGACATGCCCATGGACAGACAGTTCATAGATACATTATCCATGCTTTTTCCCTCTATGTCAACATAATATTGCCTGAGGGCGGAAAAATACCTGCAAAGCTGGGCCCTGTCCTCGCAGATGGGCGGGATGGCCATGAGGCCCTCCACCCGCAGGCCGGGGAAGGTGCGGATCTCATCGATGCACTCCAGAAGGGCCTCGGGCAGGACCCCGCCCTTGCTCTCCTCCCTGCCGATGTTCACCTCCACCAGCACCTTCATCTCCAAGCCCTCCCGCTGGCACAGGCGGGAGATCTCCCGGGCCAGCTTCACGCTGCCCACCGACTGGATGCAGCTGACCTTTCCCAGCAGGTATTTCACTTTGTTGGTTTGCAGCTGGCCGATAAATTGCAGGTCGCAGTGGGCCCGGTCCAGGGCGTCGTATTTATCCAGAAGCTCTTGGACACGGTTCTCTCCCACGCAGGAGAGGCCCCGGCCAATGGCGTGGTTAATCACTTCCACCGGCACGGTCTTCGTGGCCGCCAGCAAGGTGACCTCCTCGGGCTTGCGGCCGGCCTTTTCCGCCGCCCGGGCGATCTGTTCCAGGACCCGGGGGTAGTTTTCATCGAAGGCGGCTATGCGCTCATCGAACGATTTTTCCATCATAGAGATCCGTCCCTTCTACCACCACCTGGTCGTAAAGCTGGATGGTGGAATCTGTCACCAGCATGTCCCGCTCCTCCTGGGAGAGCTCGGTCTTGCAGATGGCGTACCCGTTGACCGAGCGCTCGGTGAACACCTGGACAAACTCCAGCTGCCCGCCGTAGAGCACGTACACGCCCTTTACATTCTCCTGGACCTGGGTCGTGGTGTTGCCCCCCTCGTCTGTGACAGTGTACTCCACGTCCGCAAAGCGCAGGGCCTTCTCATTGACCAACACGCCGGAGTAGGTGCCCACCGTCACTTGGAGCCGCTCGTTGCGCACGGCGGCGATGTCCGAATCCATGGTGGAGCACTGGAAGATCACCGCGGTCTTTCCCGATTCGGCGTCGTAGTTTTCCGCCGCGATCTTAGCGGGGATCTTCTCCGAGCTGGCAAAGGGAATGTCTAGAAAGATCTCCTCCACCCCCTCCAGCCGGACCATTTCGTCCTCTTCCAGGGAGCAGACAGCGTACCAGTTGAAGTTCTGGCACACCTTGCCCACAGCGGCTGTGTCCTCCTGGGGCGCAAGCTCCAGCAGGCCCTCCACCTGGGAGGGGGTCAGGTCCTCCACCTGGTCCAGGCCCACCGCCGTCTCCAGGCCGTCCACCGTGCTGATGAAGTACCCCGCCACCGGGGCCAGGATGCTGCCGGTGGCGCTGTTGGCCTGCCCCTCCAGGGCGGCCCGCTGGGCCTCCAGCTCGCTGATGTGCTGGGCGTAATCCGCCGAGCTCTCCTCCCCGGTGATCAGCTGCCGCCGGGCCAGGGCCGTTTGCAGCTCTTCTTTCAGCCCGGTGAGGTCGGAAAAGTTGTTCCGGTTGATCTCCAGGGCAATGCTGTCCAGGGCGGAGTAGATCTGGTCGCTGAGCATGGAGGGGTTTGCCACAAAGTAATCCGCCGGCTGGGAGAGGGCTTGGAGGTTTTCGATCTCCCGGGAGATCCGCTCCGCCTCGCCGTAGGCGGCGGCGTCCTCCTCTGAGGCGAACACGTCGGCGATGACGCCGCCCTTGGCCACCCGGGCGCCGTCCCCCACCCGGTAGCTGAGGACACCGCTGTAGCCCTCGTCCACCACGGCCTCGTTGCGGATGAAAAAGCCCTGGACCTGGAGGACGTCGGAGGCCTCCCCGTACATGGCGGTCTCGGTCTTCAGGCTCTTGTGGGTGGCCATATAGCCCTGATAGCCCACATACAGCAGCAGCAAAAAGGCCAGAGCCCCTGCGGCCAGCTTTCGGATCTTCTTACTGTTCACGGCCTTTTCCTCCCTTCACGATTCCCTCTTCCTGCAAAACTCTCAGGCTCTCTTCCAAGAGGCTAGCGCCCTTTTCTTCCAGCTCGTCCACGTAGAGGAACCAGACCCGCTCCTCCCGGGAGAACCAGGTGATCTGCCGCTTGGCGTAGCGGCGGCTCTCCCGCTTGAGGTTCTCCACGGCCTCTTTCAGGGTGGCCTCTCCCCAAAAGTAGGGGAACAGCTCTTTGTAGCCGATGGCCTGGGCCGCGGTGGGAACAGGCCCTCCCTGCCGGCACCGGCGGAAAAAGGCCTCCGCCTCCTCCAGAAGGCCCTGCTCCAGCATCCGGTCCACCCGAAGGTCAATGCGGCGGTAGAGCTTTTCCCGGTCCCGGAAACTCAGGCAGAGCATGGCGTACCGGTAGGGGGACTGGGCCAGGTGGGAGCGCTCCGCCTGGGCGGAGAAGGGCTCCCCGCACAGCTGGATGTACTCCAGGGCCCGGACCACCCGCTTGACATTGTGGGGATGGATTTCCCCCGCCGCCTTGGGGTCCAGCTGCCGCAAGCGCCGGTAGAGGGCGTCCGCCCCCAGCTCCTCTGCCTCTTGGAACAGGCGCTGGCGCAGCCCTTCGTCCCGGCCCTTTTCCTCAAAGGAAAAGCCCCGCAGCAGGGAGCGGGCGTAAAGGCCCGTGCCCCCCACCAGCACCGGAAGTTTCCCCCGGCGGTGGATGTCCTCCACCGCCCTTCCGGCGGCGTCCACGTAGTCGGAGACGCTGAAGGGCGTCTCCACAGGGAGGAAGTCCACCAGGTGGTGGGGCACGGCGGCTCGCTCAGACTGGGTGGGCTGGGCGGTACCGATGGGAAGCCCCTGGTAGACCTGCATGGAATCGCAGGAGACGATCTCTCCCCCTAGGCGCTGGCACAGCTGGATGCCCAGGGCGGTCTTCCCGGTGGCGGTGGGGCCCACCACTGCCGCCAGGGGGATTTTTTCTCGGACTTCCATGGTTTCACCCCCGGCCAAACTGCCGCTCTAGATCCCGGCGGCGGAGAAGGATGTACACCGGCCTGCCGTGGGGGCAGTAGCGCACCTGGGGGTTGCGCTCCAGCTCCAGGGCCAGGGAGACCATCTCCTCCCGGGAGAGGGTGTCTCCTGCTTTGATGGCGGCCCGGCAGGCCACGTTGTGGTAGACCCAGTCCATGTGCTCGGTGGTCATCCGGTTTTTCAGAGAGGCCAGATACCCGGCGATCTCCATGACGGCCCCGGCCGCGTCCCCTCCGTCCAGAAGCAGGGGGGCCGAGCGCACCAGGACGGTGCCCGCGCCAAAATCCTCCACCTCAAAGCCGGCCTGGGCCAGCTCTCCCAGGTGGGAGAGGACCGCCGTGTACTCCTCCTTGTCCAAGGTGACGGTGACGGGCTCCAAAAGGGCTTGGGCCTCGCTGCCGGCGTTCTCCCTCTTGAGCCGCTCGTAAAGAAGGCGCTCGTGGGCGGCGTGCTTGTCGATGAACATGAGCTCCTCCCGGCTGTACTGGACGATCAGGTATGTGCCGAAGGCCTCCCCCACCACCCGGGCCTGGAACTCCTGGGCGGGGGGCGCCGGGGGGGACTGCTCCCGGACGGGCGCCTCCTCCTGCCTGGGAAGGGGCGGTGGCGTCTCCGGCAGAGGCGGGCGGCTTTCCTCAGGCTGAGAAACCGGCTGCGGGGCCCTTGGGGCCCCTGCCGGCTGGGGCTCGGGCTGAGGCGCCCGGTCCAGAACCCGTTCCACAAAGGAGGAGAAGTCCTCCCGCCGGCCGGGGGCCTCCCCGCTGTCTCGGAGAAAGAGCGGGGACTTTTCGGGACGGGAGGGACCGATGGGCCCCTGGGGAGCGGCCTTGGGCGCCGGGGACACGGGGAACCGGAGCTGCTCCTGGCGCTCCGGCGCCGGAGCATAGGGAGAGACCAGGGGCCTTTTCAACTCCAGGGCCTTGGGACGGTCGCCCGCCTCCAGGGCGGACTTCACCCCGTGGTACACCGCGTCGAAAATAGGGCGCTCGTTGACAAAACGCACCTCCAGCTTGGCCGGGTGGACGTTTACGTCCACCGCCCCGAAGGAAAGCTTGAGATGCAGCACGCAGGCGGGAAATTTTCCCGCCATGATGGAGCCCTTATAGGCCTCCTCCAAAGCGGCCATGGCGGTGCGACTGCGGATATACCGGCCGTTGATGAAAAAGTTTTGCAAGGTGCGGTTGGGACGGCTGGAGACGGGGGCGCTGATATAGCCCTCCACCTTTACATGGCCCAGCTCGTAGCGGACGGGGATCAGGGCGGAGGAGAACTCCCGGCCGTAGACGGCGTAGATGGTGGAGGAGAGCTTCCCGTCCCCAGGGGTGTGGAGCTGCTCTTTCCCGTCCCGGATAAACCGCAGGGAGATCTCCGGGTGGGACAGGGCCAGCTTGTCCAGGACGCCTGCCACGGCGTTGCCCTCGGTGGAGTCCTTTTTGAGGAACTTCATCCGGGCCGGGGTGTTGTAGAACAGGTCCCGCACCAGGATGGTGGTGCCCTGGGGGCAGCCGGCCTCTTCCAGGGTGGGCTCCTCCCCGCCGCCGCAGGTGTAGCGCACGCCGGCCTCCCGCCCGGCCGCCCGGGTGAGAAGCTCCACATGGGCCACAGCGGAAATGGAGGCCAGCGCCTCCCCCCTGAAGCCCAGGGTGGCGATGGAGTTCAGGTCCTCCTCCCCTGCCACCTTGCTGGTGGCGTGGCGCAAAAAGGCGGTGGGCACATCCTCTGGGGCGATGCCGCAGCCGTTGTCCGTCACCCGCATATAGGCGACGCCGCCCCGGCGGATTTCCACGGTGACAATGGTGGCCCCGGCGTCCACGGCGTTTTCCACCAGCTCTTTGACGACGGACGCAGGGCGGTCCACCACCTCGCCGGCGGCGATGAGCTCCGCCACCTGCTTGTCCAAAACTTGGATCTTCGGCACGCTGCCGCCTCCTTCCTCAGAGAAAAATCATTTGAGCCTGTTGCACAGCTCGAAAAGGGTGTTCATGCACTGGATGGGGGTCAGGGCGTTCACATCCAGGGAGCGGAGCTTTTGCAGCACCTCCCCGTTGGCAGACTCCATGGTCAGCTGCACGGGTTCCTCCGCAAACCGGCGGCGGGAGGGGCGCTGGGCCTCTCCCCCGCCCTGCTCCAGCTCTGCGAGCACCTGTTTGGCCCGGCGGATCACCTTTTCCGGCACGCCGGCCAGCTTTGCCACCTCGATGCCAAAGCTGTCGTCCGCCCCGCCCCGGACGATCCGCCGCAGGAAGGTGATGTCGTCCCCCCGCTTTTTCACGGCGATGTTAAAGTTCTTCACCCCGGGAAGCTGGTCCTCCAGGGCGGTGAGCTCGTGGTAGTGGGTGGCAAACAGGGTCTTTGCCCCCACCAGCTTTTTGTCGTGGACATATTCCAGCACCGCCCGGGCGATGCTCATGCCGTCGAAAGTAGAGGTGCCCCGGCCGATTTCGTCAAAGATAATCAGGCTGTTCTGGGTGGCGTTTTTCAGGATCTCCGCCACCTCGGCCATCTCTATCATGAAGGTGGACTGGCCGGCGGAGAGGTCGTCGGAGGCCCCCACCCGGGTGAAGACCCGGTCCACAATGCCGATCTCCGCCACGGCGGCAGGCACGAAACAGCCGATCTGGGCCATGATGGTAATGATGGCGGTCTGCCGCATGTAGGTGGACTTTCCCGCCATATTGGGCCCGGTGATGATGGCCACCCGGTTGTCGTGCATGTCCATGTCCACGTCGTTGGGCACAAAGGGGGTGTCGTGCAGCAGCGCCTCCACCACCGGATGCCGGCTGTCCTTGAGGTAGAGTTTCCCGCTCAGGTTGATAATCGGCCGGGTGTAGTCGTTCTTCCGGGAGACCACCGCGAAGGAGCACAGCACGTCCAGGGCCGCCACGGCTTTGGCGGTGGCCTGCACCCGGGAGAGCTGGGAGGCAACCTGCTGGCGCACCTCCTCGAAGAGGCGGCCCTCCAGGGCGATGGACTTGTCGTGAGCGCCCAGGATGCGGTTTTCCAGGTCCTTGAGCTCCTGGGTGATGTAGCGCTCCCCGTTTGTCAGGGTCTGCTTGCGGATGTAGTCCTCCGGCACCTGGTCCTTATAGCTGTTGGAGACCTCGATGTAGTAGCCGAACACCCGGTTGTAGCCGGTTTTGAGCTTGGGGATGCCGGTGCGCTCCCGCTCCCGGGCCTCCACAGCGGCGATGAGCTCCCGGCCGCCGTTCATGTCCCTTTTGATCTCGTCCAGCTCGGGGCTGTAACCCTCCCGGATGATCCCCCCCTCCCGGATGGTGAAGGGCGGGTCCTCCACGATGGCGGCGTCAATCAGCTGGGCCACGTCCTCCAGGCCGTCCACCTTCTGGCAGATCTCCCGGAGAAGGGTGGACTCGCACCGGGCCAGGAGGGCCTTCAGGCCCGGGAGGCGCCCCACCGCAGCGGCCAAGGAGCGCAGCTCCCTGCCGTTGGCGGAACCGTAGACGATCCGGGTCATGATGCGCTCCAGGTCGAAAATGCCCGTGAGCTGCTCTGTCACCTGGTCCAAGAGCTGGGGGTCCGAAAAGAGCTCCTCCACCGCGTTCTGCCGGCGGGTGATCCCGGCGGGGCTCAGAAGGGGCTGCTCCAGCCAGGCCTTGATGAGCCGCTTTCCCATGGCGGTCTTGGTGCGGTCCAGCACCCACAAAAGGGAGCCCTTGCGCTCTTTGCCCCGAAGGGTCTCGGTGAGCTCCAGGTTCCGGCGGGCGTTGAAGTCCAGACTCATGACCCCGGCGTCCCCTTCCAGCTCCAGCTCGCCCATGCGCTCCAGGCCGGTGATCTGGGTGCGGGAGAGGTAATCGAGAAGGGCCCCCAGGGCCAAAACCGTCCAGGGCTTGTCCGACAGGGAGGCGGCGGCCTCCTCCCCAAACTGGCGGAGGATCCTAGCGGAGGCCCCGTCTACGTCCTGGTACAGCACCCCGTCCAGGCACTCTACCGAGGCGTGGAGCTTCTCCGCCACAAAGTCCCGCAGGCTTGTGAGATCCAGGGCCTGGGGGTTTAGGAGGATCTCGCTGGGGTTGTAGCGGGCCAGCCTGTCCTGGATCCCGTAGCAGAGGGTCTCCTGGTCCGGGGCAGTGAGCTGCCCCACAATGAGCTTGCCGGTGGAGACGTCCCCAAAGCAGAGGCCCAGGTTTTCCTCCCCGTCCCAGCACAGGGAACAGAGGAAGTTGTTCTGGGTCTCGTCCAGCATGCTGCTCTCCAGGACCGTGCCGGGGGTGATGACGCGGATCACGTCCCGCTTGACAAGCCCCTTGGCCAGCTTGGGGTCCTCCAGCTGCTCGCAGATGGCCACCTTATAACCCTTTGCCACAAGCTTCGCGATGTAGCTTTCGGCGCTGTGGAAGGGCACCCCGCACATGGGGGCGCGCTCCTCCTGGCCGCACTCCCGGCCGGTGAGGGTCAGCTCCAGTTCCCGGGAGACGGTCTTGGCGTCGTTGAAGAACATCTCGTAAAAATCGCCAAGGCGAAAGAAAAGTATCGTGTTAGGATACTTTTCTTTCATCTCGAAATATTGTTTCATCATTGGGGAATAGTCCGCCATGAGTTCCTCTACCAGCCCTTTCTCAATCTGTGCCCCAAGGGGCAGCCCTACTCAGTGGCAGCCGGCGCAGCTGCCGCAGTCGCCGCCGCAAGAGGAGGCGTCGTACTGGCAAGTGTCGGGGTCCTCGCCGTCGGCACACAGGCCGATGATGCCGGTGATCTGCTGGAGGAGGGCATCAAAGTCGTTTTTGGCATCGTTGTAACGGAGCATGTGCTCGTTCTCCATGATCTGCTGGTACACGGCCCGGAATTCCTCGTTGAGGCGGCGGAGGGTCTCCTCGCTGCGGTCCTCCTTCTGGGCCTCGTTGGAGATGGCCATGCGCTTTAAGTTGAACTCGCCGATGGCCTGCTGGAGGGCTTCGTCCTCGTCGCTTGCCTGGCGGGCGGCCACCATGGCGATGTAGCGTTCGTCGTTTTGCAGGGCGCGGCCCAGCTCTCTCGTCAGTTCGATGATGTCCATTGTAATTCCTCCCGATGAATTGAATTTGAATTTTCCTTTACTTCTTTATAAAAAAAGCATCACTGCTTCTTTTTTGCCAGGCGGTGGAGAACCCACTTCCCAAGGCCGCACAGCAAAAGTACGCAGACAAGCCCCATGCCGGGGACCAGCAGCTGGGCGTACCAGGGGGCGGACCAGGAGGCGTAAAGCTCCGGGTGGGCGCGGTAGTCCCAGACAAGGAACGCCGCCCGCCCCAAAAACGCGCCGGCAAAGACGCCCATGACAATGGTGAGAATTTGGTTGAATCGCTTCATAGGAAAACCTCCCTCCCCGTGCCGGCAAGTCCCGTTTTACTCCGCCAGCTCCCCGGAGAGCATCCAACTGCGGGCGGAAGTGACCTTCACCTGGGCGTACTGGCCCACAAGCTCCTCGCCGCCGGGGAAATCGACGGTGACGAAAGAGGCCGTGCGGCCCGAAAGCAAACCGGTCTTTTCGTTTTTCTCCTCCACCAGCACCCGGTAGGTCTCCCCCACCATGGCGGCGCTGCGGCGGGCGGCGACCTCCTCCTGGGTTTTGAGAAGTTCCGAAAGCCACTTTGTCTTCTCCTCGTGGGAGACAGGGTCGGCCATGGAGGCCGCCTTTGTCCCCTGGCGGGGGGAGTAGATAAAGGTAAACAGAGAGGTAAACCCCACCTCCCGGATCAGGGACAGGGTGTCCTGGAATTCCTCGTAGGTCTCCCCGGGGAAGCCCACGATCACGTCGGAGGTAAAGCTTATGTCCGGCATGACGCTGCGGGCATAGCGGATGAGCTCCAGGTACTGCTCCCGGGTGTAGCGGCGGTTCATCTCTTTCAGGACCCGGTCGTTGCCGGACTGGAAGGGCAGGTGGATGTAGTGGGGGATGTGCCGGCTTTGGGCCATCACGTCGAAGAGCTCCCGGCTGGCGTCCTTGGGATGGGAGGTCATGAACCGGATGCGGTAGTCCCCCGGGATGGCGTCGATCCGGCGGAGGAGCTCCGCGAAGTTCACCGGCTCCTTAAGCCCCTTGCCGTAGGAGTTCACATTCTGGCCCAAGAGGGTGATCTCCTTGTAGCCGGCTTGGACAAGCTCCCTGCACTCCTCCACCACCCGGTCCGGATGGCGGCTTTTCTCCCGGCCCCGGACATAGGGGACAATGCAGTAGGAACAGAAGTTGTCGCAGCCCAGCATCACCGTGACCCAGGCCCGGGACTTCCCGTCCCGGCGGGTGGGGACGCCCTCCAGGACCTCTCCCCCCTCGCAGCCCCGGAGAAAGACCCGCTTGGAGTCCGCCAGGCAGGTGTAGAGCAGCTCGGGCAGCCGGTGGATCACATGGGTGCCGAAGACGATGTTCACGAAGGGATAGCTCTTTTTAAAGCGCTCGGCCACGTGCTCCTGCTCGGTCATGCAGCCGCACACGGCGATGATGGTGCCCGGGTGGCGGCGCTTGATGTTTTTTAAAGCCCCCACGTTTCCAAACACCCGGTCCTCCGCGTGCTCCCGGACGGCGCAGGTGTTGAAGAGGATGAAATCCGCCTCCTCCGGGGTCTCGCAGAAGCCAAAGCCCATCTCGCTCAAAAGGCCCTTGATCTTCTCCCCGTCGGCCACGTTCTGCTGGCAGCCATAGGTGCGCACATAGGCCAGAGGGACAGGCCCCCGGGCCCGCACCTTCATGATCTCCCGCACTTCGGAGAGGTACTGTGGGGAAAAGCCTTCCCCCGCAAGCTGTCGTTCCAAAAGCCACACTCCTCCTTCGGAATAGGGCCGGGCGATTTTGGCCGCAGCCCGGTTAGTATTATAGCACAATCCCCCGAAAACTGCAAGAAAATAGCCGCGGGGGAATTTTCCAGGGGGGCGCTCTTCCCAGGGGCCGGGAAAGGCGGGTCACGGCGGAAAGTTTTTTCCCAACTGTGCAGATTCTTCTTGACACTCCTATGGGAAAAGATTATACTTTAGTGAGAAAAAGCCGTCTGGAAGACGGGGAAAACGACGTTTTTTGGGGGGAGGCCAACTGGATGAAAAAGAAACAAACGCCCCAACATCTCACCAACTCGGAGCTGGGCCTCATGGAGATCCTTTGGGTGTCCGGCCGCCCCCTGACCCGCCCGGAGATTTTGGAGAAGGCTGTGAAAAACCAGGACCCTCCCCTCTTCGCGGTGAACACCTTCCACGTGCTGATCAATTCCCTGATCGCCAAGGGGTATCTGACTGCCTTTGGGGGCTCCGGCCGGGGGCGCAGCAACGCCCGGCACTACGCCCCCACAGTGACCCGCAACGAATACTTCGCCCTGCGCATCTCCGGGTCGGAGCGGTACTCCCCCAAGGACATCCCCGCCATTTTCGCCGCCCTGTTCAAATACTCCCCCCAGTTTGAAGCCGGGGAGGTCCTGGACCAAATGGAGGATTTTATCCGGGACAAGAGGGAACAGCTGCAAACCTGACCGAAGGAAAAGGGCTGCCGCACCACGCGGCAGCCCTTTTATTCTTTTTCCCCAAAGGGGCAGTCACAGGGTGACCCGGACGCCTCCCGCCTGACGCACCGCCAGGGTGTAGCAGCTGCCCTGGCCGAACACCCGCTCCATCTCCCGGCGGAATTCCTCCAGGCTGTCCAGGGGGACGTAGGCCTGGATGGTGCCGGCAAAGCCGCCCCCGTGGACCCGCCAGGCCCCTTTGCCGGCGAGAAGGCGCTCGCAGAGGGCCAGGCCCAGGGTGACGCCCTGCTCCCGGGGGGCCACCACGGCAAACACGTTCTGCAGCCGCATCAAAGAGGAGTGGCCCGACTGGAGAACCATGGCCCGGAAGCTTTCGAAGTCCCCGGCGCGGAGGGCCTGGGCCTCCTGGGCCGCCAGGCGGTTTTCGTCAAAGAAGTGCATGGCCCGGAGCACAGCCCGGTCCCCGGCTTTCTCCCGCACCTGCCCGATATGTTCCCAAAAGGCCTCCTCGTCCACGTCCCGGAGGAACTCCTTGCCGAAGCAGGCGGCCACCGCCTTCATCTCGGCGGGGATGGCGGCGTACTCCCCGGTCAGGTTGGCGTGGTTGCCCCCGGGGTCCACCACGCACAGGGCAAAGCCATGGGCAGCCACGTCGAAGTCCACCTTTTCGATCAGGGGGTTTTCCGGATCCTTGAAATCGATGGCGGTAAAGCCCCCCACGGAGCTGGCCATCTGGTCCAGCAGGCCGGAGGGTTTGCCGAAGTAGACGTTCTCTGCGTACTGGGCGATTTTCGCCGCAGTGACAGGGTCGATAGCCCCGTCGTTGAACAGGTGGCTGATGATGGTCACCACCAGCACCTCAAAGGCCGCAGAGCTGGAGAGGCCGGAACCCTTTAGCACCCGGGTCATGGTGAAGGCCTCAAAGCCCCCCACCCGGTAGCCCAGCTCCCGACAGCGGGCGCACACCCCTTTGATCAGAGCGGCGGAGGTGCCCTCCTCCCGGGGGTCCTGGGCCAGGTTTTCCAGGTCCACCCGGTCCACCCCGGGGTACTCTGCGGACTTTAGGGACACCCGGTTGTCCCCTGTCTTCCGGGCGCAGGCAGCCGCGTCCAGGCTGACCGCCGCCGCCAGGACCTTGCCGTGGTTGTGGTCGGTGTGGTTGCCGCCGATCTCCGAGCGGCCCGGGGCGCTGAACCAGGCGGGTTCTCCCCCGGGTCCGAACTGGGACTCCAGCCCCAGGCGCAGCTGTTCGTAGCGCTCCCGCTGGGACGGGGCCTCTTGCTGATAGAGCTCTTCCAACGTACAGATCATAATGCAGTGACCGCCTTTCTCATTCCTTTCCCAACATACGGAGAAGCTCTTCCTCTGTGAGTACAGGGATCTCCAGCTGCCGGGCTTTTTCCAATTTGCTGCCGGCGTCCTCCCCGGCCAGCACATAGCTTGTCTTTTTGGACACGGAGGAGGTGACCTTGCCCCCGTGGCTTTCAATGAGCTGGGAAGCCTCCTTCCGGCTCATGGTGGGAAGGGTGCCGGTGAGGACGAAGGTGCTGCCCGAAAGGGCGTCGCCCTTTGCCTCCTGTTTGCGGGCCTCCATATTGACCCCCAGCTCCCGGAGGCGCTCCACCAGGGCCCGGACGGATTCCCTTTGGAAGAAGGCCGCCGCCTCCTGGGACATGATGCCCCCAAAACCCTCGATCTGGGAGAGCTCCTCCTCTGAGGCCCCTTGGATCCCCTCCATGGTGGGGAAAGCCTCGCAGAGGACCTGGGCGGCCTTGGCTCCAATGTGGGGGATGCCCAGGGCGTACACCAGCCGGTACAGGTCGTTCCCCTTGGAGCGCTCTACCGCCGCCAGAAGGTTTTCCGCGCTCTTTTTCCCAAAGCGCTCCAGATTTTTAAGCTTTTCCGGGTCCAGGGTGTACAGGTCCGCCGGGGAGCTGACCATGCCCGCCTGGAGCAGCTGCTCTAAAATGGCGGGCCCCAGGCCGTCGATGTCCATGGCGTCCCGGGAGGCGAAGTGGATAAGGTTTCGCAGCAGCTGGGCCGGGCACTGGGGGTTTGTGCAGCGGGTGGCCGCCTCCCCCTCTACCCGGGTGACCTGCTCCCCGCAGGAGGGGCAGGCCTCCGGCAGGAGGTAGGGCTGGGAATCCGGGGGATTTTCCAGCACGGCCACCACCTCGGGGATGATCTCCCCCGCCTTGCGCAGCACCACCCGGGACCCCACCCGGATGTCCTTTTCCGCAATGAAGTCCTGGTTGTGGAGGGTGGCCCGGCTGACGGTGGTGCCCGCCAAGGTTACCGGGGCGAAGACGCCTGTAGGGGTGAGCACCCCGGTGCGGCCCACGTTCACCTCGATGGAGAGAAGGGTGGTCTCCTTCTCCTCGGGAGGGTATTTGAAGGCATCCGCCCACCGGGGGAACTTGGCGGTGCTGCCCAGCTCCTCCCGCTGGGCGAAGCTGTTCACCTTTACAACGGCCCCGTCGATGGGGAAGTCAAACTCCCCCCGGCGCCGGCCGATCTCCTGGATGAAGGCGAGGACCTTTTCCATGTCCCCGGAGACAAGGTACTCCGGGGGCACCGGGAAGCCCAGGCCCTTCAGCCACTGAAGGGATTGGTCGTGGCGGGAGAGCTCTGCGCCCTCCACCTGCTGGACGTTGAACACGAAGATGCTCAGCTCCCGCTGGGCGGTGATTTTCGGGTCCTTTTGGCGCAGGGAGCCCGCCGCGGCGTTGCGGGGGTTTTTAAAGGGCTTTTCCTCCAAAAGCTCCTGGCGCTCGCACAGGCGCTGAAAGCTTGTGTCGCACATGTACACTTCCCCCCGGACCTCCAAAAAGGGGACGGGCTCCCGAAGCACCTTGGGCACCGAGCGGATGGTGCGGATGTTTTCCGTAACGTCCTCCCCGGTGACGCCATCGCCCCGGGTGGAGCCCCGGACAAATAGGCCGTCCCGGTACTCCAGGGCCACGGAGAGGCCGTCGAACTTGGGCTCCACCACGTATTCCACATCCCCGGCCGCCTCCCGGACGCGGCGGTCGAAGTCCCGCAGCTCCTCCTGGGAAAAGGAGTCGTGGAGGCTCTCCAGGGGCACCTGGTGGACCACCTCGGCAAAGGTGTTGTACACCGCCCCGCCGATTTTCTGCGTGGGGGAATCGGGGGTGACCAGGTCCGGGTACTCCCCCTCCAGGGTCTCCAGCTGGCGGTACAGCTGGTCGTATTGGAAATCGCTGATCTCCGGATCGTCCTCGGTGTAGTACTTGCGGCTGTGGTAGCGGATCTGCTCCCGCAGGGCCTCCAGACGCCGCTGGATCTCTTGCTTTTCCATAGTCTTTTGTCCCTCTCATCCAGAATTTACAAAGGCCTGGGGCACCTGGCCCGCCAGCAGGGTCTCCGCCAGCACCGTGGTGACCTCCTCCTCCACGTGGACCGGGAACCGTTTGGACTGGGAGTAGGCCCAAACTTTCACCGTCATGGTGACCCGGTGGCAGACTTGGTTGACCCCTGCCGCGGCAAACTCCGTGGAAAAGGAGAGGTCCGCCGAGCTCTCCAGACACAGCTTTAGGGGCACGGGAAACCCCCGGCCGTTGAGCAGGGCCACCCCTGTCAGGCTGCCGGCGGGGATCTCCAGAGAGGCCGTGCCGTTGAGCTCCTCCTCCAGCCTGCCCAGCAGCCTCACCCGCAGGGCGTTGAGGGCCCCGGCGTCGGTGTGGACCGCCTGCACCTCCCCCGCCCCGTCCCGCTCCAGGGACACCAGGGAGAGGGGCTCTTCCTCCAACTCCGCCTCCAGGGCCCTGTTGATCTCGCCCAGGACAAAGCCCCGGGCAGCCTCTTGGGTCAGCTCCGGCCCCACGCTGCCCAGCCCCCACTCCGAGAACCAGGCCCATCCCACCAGGGCCAGGCCCGCCCCCCAGAGGAGCAGCCGTCTGCCCCGCCTTTTAGGGCGGGCCCGGGCCCGCAGCCGCATTTTCCGAAAGCCTTTTCCCACAGCCATCCCTCCCCGCTTCTATCCTACGCGGGAGAGGTTGTTCAGGTGCGGGGCTCAGCCCTGCAAAAGGGCCCGCAGCCGGCGGATGGTCTCCGCCACAGGCAGGCCTACAATGTTGGAGTAATCCCCCTGGATGGACTGGACCAGCACCACGCCGATGCCCTCGATGCCGTAGGAGCCCGCCCTGCCCCGGGATTCCCCCCGGGACACATATTCGCTGATCTCCTCCTCCGTGAGGGGATAGAAGGTCACCTGGGTGACCTGATGGAACAGGTCCATCTTCCCCTGGGCCAGAAGGCACACCCCGGTGACCAGCTGGTGGGTGCGCCCGGAGAGGCGCCGCAGGGTGGCCTTGGCCGCCTCGTCGTCTGCGGGCTTGCCCAGGATGAGGCCGTCGATGCTCACCACGGAGTCTGCGGAGATAATGGGCAAATCCTGCCGCAGGGCCCGGACAGCCTCCCCTTTGCGCCGGGCCAAGGCCTCCACTGTCTGAATGGGGGTGTAATCCCCGGGAACCGACTCGTCCACCCCGGAGACCACCACCTCAAAGTCCACCCCGGCCTTCTCCAAAAGCATTTTGCGGCTGGGGGAGGCGGAGGCCAGGATCACTTTCCGGTCCATCTTCAAAGCCATTGGGATTCATCCTTTGCCAGCGCAGGGAGTCGGCGCACATGTCGTCCAGGGTCTTCTCCGCCTTCCAGCCCAGCTCCTCCCAGGCCTTGGTGCAGTCGGCGTAGCACTCGGGAATGTCCCCGGGGCGGCGGGGCTCGATGACGTAGGGGATGTCCTCCCCGGCGGCTTTGGAGAAGGCCTGGATCATCTCCAGCACGGAGTAGCCCTTGCCGGTGCCCAGATTGTAGACCTTGGCGCCGGAAAAGCCCTTCTCAAACAGGGAAAGGGCGGCCGCATGGCCCTTGGCCAGGTCCATCACATGGATGTAGTCCCGCACGCCGGTGCCATCGGGAGTAGGGTAGTCGTTGCCGAAGACGTGAACCTTCTCCCGCTTGCCCACCACCACCTGGGTGATGTAGGGGGTCAGGTTGTTGGGGATACCGCTGGGGTCCTCCCCCAGCTTGCCGCTCTCGTGGGCGCCCACAGGGTTAAAGTACCGCAGCAGCACCGGATGGAACTCCGGGTCGGCTTTGGCGCAGTCGGTGAGGATACGCTCGATCATCAGCTTGGTGGTGCCGTAGGGGTTGGTGGTGGACAGGGGGAAATCCTCTCGGATAGGCACAGAGGCCGGGTCCCCGTACACCGTGGCGGAAGAGCTGAACACAAAGCTGCCCACGCCGAATTCCTTCATCACCTTTAGGAGCACCAGGGTGGAAGTGAGATTGTTGTCGTAATAGCGCAGGGGAACCGCCACAGACTCCCCCACTGCCTTGAGCCCGGCAAAGTGGATCACAGCGTCCGGGGCCTCTTTCCGAAAGACCTCCCGGAGCTTTTCCTCATCCCGCACATCGTACTGGTAGAAGGAGACCTTTTTCCCGGTGATCTCCTCCACCCGGCTCACCGCCGCGGGCTTGCTGTTGCACAGGTTGTCCACAATGGCCACCTGGTGCCCCTGTTCCAGCAGGACCACGCAGGTGTGGCAGCCGATGTATCCGGCGCCGCCGGTAACGAGAATTTTCATAGTATCCCACATCCTTTTTAGAAATACACAGCTGCGCCCCGAGGGGCCGCTTCACTTATTATAAGATAAAGGGACAGGAAAATACAAGCAGTTTTGAAGATTTCCCCCCAAGGCTCAAATAAAACCCGGCCGGCGGCAAATACTATTCCCCGCACAGAAAGCGGGGAGGCGTTCGCGATGGAGAGAAAGGCGTTTTTATTTGTGGCGGGGTGCTGGGCCTATCCGGCCTTGGAGATGCTGTGGCGGGGAGAGACCCACGGCTCCATGGCCCTGGCGGGGGGCATTTGCCTGTACCTGATCGACCGAGTGTGCTGCGGGGAGCTTTCCGGCAAAGGGGTGTTCCGCCGGTGCGCCGCCGGGGCGGGGATCATCACCGGGGTGGAGCTGGGGATGGGGCTGGTGCTCAACCGGATGCTGGGCTTTGAAATTTGGGATTACTCCGACGTGCCCTTCAACCTGCTCGGGCAGGTCTGCCTGCCCTACTCCCTCCTCTGGCTGGGGCTCTCCCTGCCCGCCATCGCCCTGTGCCAGTGGCTGCGGGGCGACAGGGCAGGGGGAAATGGGAATCTCTTAGAAAAAAACGTTGACTTTTAAAGAATGCTATGGTATCATATATCTCGCTTCAGACATGGAGAGGTGTCCGAGTGGTTTAAGGAGCTAGTCTTGAAAACTAGTGATCCCGCAAGGGGCCAAGAGTTCGAATCTCTTCCTCTCCGCCACATGAGATTCCCCTATTTTGTTTCCTATAGTTTTTCTATAAAATATTCACCTTGGAGAAGTACCCAAGTGGTGAAGGGGCTCCCCTGCTAAGGGAGTAGGTCGGGAAACCGGCGCAAGGGTTCAAATCCCTTCTTCTCCGCCAGCGGCAAGCTGCCGCTCCCAAGACGCGCACCCCCTTTTTGTGGGGTGCGTTTTGTTTTGCGCCCGCGTTAGCGTCGGGTCTCCATTTTTGCCAAACTCTCCCGGCGGCAAGCTGCCGCTCCCCAAAAAGCCCCGCAGGCAAGGGGCCCTCTCCCCTGCCTCGGACAGGGCGTTACAGGTAACAGAAGTACACGGTGGTTCCCAGGATGGGGTCCTCATAGGAGGTGTAGACGCCGCTCCCGGTGACGATGGAATTCTGCCCCACCACGTTCTCGGGGCAGACGCTCCCGTTTTCCAGCACGTAGCGGGCGTTTGCCACGGCCCGGGCGTCGGGGGTCTTGTGGATGGAACCGTCCCAGGTAGGGGCGTACTGGCCGGGCTGGTAGACCACCTCCCGGATGGTGTCCGGGTAATAGTCGCTTGCCACCCGGTTTAAAACCACGCTGCCCACCATTCGCTGGACCCAGTCGGGGACCCAGCTGCAGCCCACCTCCGCGTAGATCACCCGGGCCAGCAGGTCCAAATCCTCCTGGGTGTAGGCGGGCGCCGCGTCCCGCTCCATGGCCGTCAGGATCTCCCCGGCGGTGGCGTAGGTCTCAAAGTAGTGGGTGGGCTCATAGGAAAGGCCCAGCCTCTCAATCTTCAGGTTCCGCTGCTTCTCATAGATGGCCCCCACCTGCAGGGCGTAGGGTCCGCCGTCCTCCAGGGCCCGGCGGATGGCCGCGGAATAATCCGTATGGGGGTCGTACCCCACCACTTGGATGTGCTGGGAAAGCCCCGCGGCCCGGGCCGGGGCTCCCAGCGCCCCCAGGGCCAAAAGGCCCGCCAAAAAAAGGGAAAACATCCGTCTCACAAGCACACGCTCCTTTTCTTTCATCTATTTCCCAGGATATGGGACAGGCTGGGAAAATATGCCTGGAAAAAAGGAAAAGAAAAGGGCCGCCCCAGGGGCGGCCCTTTTCGGGGATTTACTCCCCAAAAAGATCCTTCAGCTTGCCGAAGAAGGTCTTTCGCTTTTGGTAGTTCTTCTCGTCCGAGGCCTGGTCCAGCTCCGCCAGGAGCTCTTTCTGCCGCTTGGACAGGTTTTTAGGCACCTCCACCGTGACCTGGACGTACTGGTCGCCCCGCATACGGGAGCCCAGGCCCTGGATGCCCTTGCCCTTTAGGCGGAACACGTCCCCAGGCTGGGTGCCCTCATGGACGTGGTAGCTGACCTTGCCGTCCAGGGTGGGGACCTCCACATCGGCGCCCAAGGCCGCCTGGGTGAAGGTGACGGGCATCTCGCACCAGACATCGTTGCCCCGGCGCTCGAAGATGGGATGGGGCCGCACGGACACGTACACGTGAAGATCCCCCGCAGGGCCGCCGTTGGCCCCGGCGTTGCCCTTGCCGGAGACGTTTAAAATCTGCTCGTCGTCGATGCCGGCGGGGACAGTGATCTCCAGGCTCTTGTGGCGGCGGACCCTGCCCTTGCCGTCGCAAGTCTTGCAGGGGGTCTCCACAATTTTGCCTGTGCCGCCGCAGCGGTCACAGGTCTGGGCGGACTGGACCACCCCGAAGGGGGTGCGCTGGCTGATGCGCACTTGGCCGGTGCCGTGGCAGCGGTCGCAGGTCTTGGGGCTGGTGCCCGCCGCCGCACCAGTGCCGTGGCAGTCGGCGCAGGTCTCCACCTGGGCGTAGGTGACGGTCTTTTTGCAGCCCTTGGCAGCCTCCTCAAAGGAGATGGCGATGTTGGCCTGGACGTCGCTGCCCCTCCGGGGGGCGTTGGGGTTGGCCCTGCGGGCTCCTCCCCCAAAGCCGCCGAAGAAGCTGTCGAAAATATCCGTAAAGTCGAAGCCGCCCTGGAAAGGGCTGCCCCCTGCCGCGCCGCCGCCGAAGTTGGGGTCTACCCCCGCGTGGCCGAACTGGTCGTAGCGGGCCCGCTTCTCCTGGTCGGACAGCACTTCGTAGGCCTCGTTGACCTCTTTAAACTTGGCCTCCGCGTCCTTGTCCCCGGGGTTTAGGTCCGGGTGGTATTTTTTCGCCAGCTTCCGGTAGGCCTTCTTCACTTCGTCCTCCGAGGCCCCTTTGGCTACGCCCAGCACCTCGTAATAATCCCTCTTATCCGCCAAAATCCATCACTCCCAAGCGGCAAGGCGCGCCGCCATTCTCTCGCTGTAGG
>CALWIE010000045.1 GCA_944380625.1 uncultured Clostridia bacterium | reverse complement strand
ATCCGGTCGAAATCGCGCATTACGCATCCTCCTTTTTCAATTTGTTTCGCAGCTTCTCCCGGCCCCGCTTTAACCGGCTCTTCACCGTGGAGGGATTCATGCCCAGCTCGCCGGCAATGCGGTCCACGCTCTGCCGCCAAAAGTAGTGGCGCAGGAAAATGTCCTGGTCGGGGGGCTCCATACTGAGCACGGCCTGCCGGACCTGACGGGCCTCCTCCTGGCGCTCCCAAAACCGGGAGGGCTCTTGTTGAAGGTCGGCGGGCAGAAGGCCGTCGTCCAAGGGCAGCTCCAGCCGCAGGGAGCGCAGGTGCTTTAAAGCCCGGTTGCGGGCCACCACACCCAGCCACAGCTTCAGATTGCTGTCCTCCCGCAGCGTGCCGGCCGATTTCCACAGGGCCACAAACACGTCGGAGCTGAGCTCTTCCAGGTCCTCCCGGGTACCCAGCTGTCCCAGCACCCGGCGGATGACCCCGGCCACATAGGGGCTGTACCGGTGGATGGCGTCCTCCAGCCCTTGGGGATTCTGGGCTTGCAGGGCCGCCAGAAGCTTGCGGTCAATCTCCTTTTTCAAAATCATCATCTCCTTTTATCCCTCCATCCATAAGAACCCTAAAAATTCTCTTTGGTTGCGGGGGAGAGAAAAATTTTGGCTGTCCCCATGAAAAAAGCCGCCCGGAAGGGCGGCCAATTTCCGGCGCCTGGCGCCGTCACTTGTGATACAGCTTTTTCGACTGGTACTGGGGCTCGCAGGTCAGGTTGACTCCCAGCCGCCGGAAGGTGTCCTCGTCCACATGAGACAGGATTACCGTGGAGTGGGCTTCGCAGCCCCGCAGCTTCTTCAGCTGGGCCATAGCCAGCTCCGCGGTGGGGTTGGTGGCCGCGCAGATGGACAGGGCCACCAGGATTTCGTCGGTGTGCAGCCGGGGATTTATGCTGCCCAGATGGGTGGTTTTCAGCTTTTGAATGGGCTCGATGACAATGGGGGAGATCAGGTGGATGTCCTTTTGGATGCCGCCCAGGGCCTTCAGCGCGTTGAGCAGGCAGGCGGAGCTGGCCCCCAGCAGGGCGGAGGTTTTGCCCGTGACAATTCGTCCGTCGGGCAGCTGAATGGCGGCGGCGGGCAGGCCGGTTTCCTCGGCCCGCTTCAGGGCCGGGGCGATGACAGGCCGGTCCAGCGGGGTGATGCTGGCCTTGTTCATCAGCAGCTCTACCTTGTACACCTCGTCCCCGGTGAGAGTTCCCTGGCGCTGGCCGCAGAGGGCGTCGTAGTACCGGCGGATGATCTCCTGACAGGCGGCCTGGCAGCAGGCCTGGTCGTCCACAATGCAGCTGCCCGCCATGTTTACCCCCATGTCCGTGGGGGACTTGTAGGGGGACTCTCCGGCGATTTTTTCCAGCATGGCGTTGAGGACCGGGAACACTTCCACATCCCGGTTGTAGTTGACGGCGGTTTCGCCGTAGGCCTCCAAATGGAAGGGGTCGATCATGTTCACGTCGTTTAGGTCGGCGGTGGCCGCCTCGTAGGCCAGGTTTACCGGATGGTTTAAGGGCAGGTTCCAAATGGGGAAGGTCTCAAATTTGGCGTAGCCCGCCTTGACGCCCCGCTTGTACTCGTGATAGAGCTGGGAAAGGCAGGTGGCCATTTTGCCGCTGCCAGGTCCCGGGGCGGTGACCACCACCAAGCTCCGGGAGGTTTCCACATACTCGTTTTTGCCAAAGCCCTCGTCGCTGACAATGAGGGGGATGTTGGAGGGATAGCCCGGAATGGTGTAGTGGCGGAACACCTTCACTCCCAGGGCCTCCAGACGGTTTTGAAAGGCCTCTGCCGCGGGCTGGGCGTTGTACTGGGTCAGCACCACGCTGCCCACATACAGGCCGATTTCCCGGAAGGAGTCGATCAGCCGCAGCACGTCCACGTCGTAGGTAATGCCCAGGTCTCCCCGAACCTTGTTCTTCTCAATGTCCCCGGCGCTGATAACAATGACGATTTCCGCCTGGTCCTTCATTTGCAGCAACATCTTCACCTTGCTGTCCGGCTGAAAGCCCGGCAGCACCCGAGAGGCGTGATAGTCGTCAAACAGCTTCCCCCCAAACTCCAGATAAAGCTTGCCGCCAAACATGGCGATGCGCTCCCGGATATTTTCCGACTGGGTGCGAAGATAGCGCTCGTTGTCAAAACCAATGTTCCCCATACCTGTTCCCCCTGTTGTGGCTTTGGGCGGGGCGGTCCCCGGCCCATGCTGTTTTCCGTTTCCTAAAACACAAATTTTATTATATCAGATTCTTCCCCCGGCGGCAAGGCAGGAAGCAAGAGAAAATCTCTGGAGACAGCCCGGTGAAAAAATCCGCCAAAAGTTTTGAAATAACAGGTGCAAACCGGTTCAAGGTGTGGTAAAATGTATGTACATTTTTTGCACGGGAGGTTATGTTCCATGATGACACGGGACGAGATGAAATCGGCTGTCCAGAACGGGCAAGCTGTTTTAGGCATTGAGCTGGGTTCTACCCGCATTAAGGCGGTGCTCATCGGGCCGGACCACGCGCCCATTGCCTCGGGCGCCTTTGACTGGGAGAACCAGCTGGTGGACGGGGTGTGGACCTATCCCCTGGAGCTGGCCTGGCAGGGGATACAGGCAGCCTACCGCCAGATGGCCCAGGAGGTGGAGGAGGCCTGCGGCCAGCCTATAAAGCGGCTGGGAGCCTTGGGCTTTTCTGGCATGATGCACGGTTATCTGCCCTTTGACAAGGAAGGGAGCCAGCTGGCGGAGTTCCGCACCTGGCGCAACACCATCACCGAGGAGGAGGCCGCCCAGCTGACAGAGCTGTTTGGCTTTAACATTCCCCAGCGGTGGAGCATTGCCCACCTGTGGCGGGCTATTCGCCGGGGGGAGGCCCATGTGGGAAAAATCGACTACTTGACTACGCTGGCCGGATACATTCATTGGAAACTGACCGGCCGCAGAGTGCTGGGCGTGGGAGAGGCCTCGGGCATGTTCCCCATTGACAGCGAGACCGGCGGCTTTGACCGCGAGATGGCCCAAAAATTCGACGCCCTGGCAGCGGAGAAGGGGCTGTCCTGGAAGCTGCTGGACATTTTGCCCCAGGTGCTTTCCGCGGGGGAGGACGCCGGCTGCTTGACGGAGGAGGGCGCCCGCCTGCTGGACCCCACCGGCACGCTGGAGCCGGGGGCGCCCCTGTGCCCGCCGGAGGGGGACGCCGGCACGGGCATGGCCGCCACCAACTCGGTGCGGGAGCGCACGGGCAATGTGTCCGCCGGGACCTCGGTGTTTTCCATGGTGGTGCTGGAGAAGCCGCTGTCCAGGGTGTACCCGGAGATCGACATGGTCACCACTCCCGACGGCAAGCCGGTGGCTATGGTCCATGTGAACACCTGCACCTCGGACCTGGACGCCTGGGTAAAGCTGTTTGCCCAGCTGCTGGAGGCGGCGGGAGCCAAGCTGACAAAGCCCCAGCTCTATGACCTGCTGTATTTTCAGGCCTTGGAGGGAGCGCCCGACTGCGGCGGTCTGGTGAGCTACAACTGCTATTCCGGCGAGCCTGTCACCGGTTTGGGAGAGGGTCGTCCCCTGCTGATGCGCCAGCCGGAAAACAAGCTGACCCTGCCCAATTTTATGCGGGCGCAGCTCTACGCGGCCATGGCCACCCTGGCCATCGGCATGGATTTGCTGTGGCAGGAGAAGGTTCAGGTGGAGAAGCTGTACGGCCACGGCGGTCTGTTCAAGACAAAGGGCGTGGGCCAGCGCCTGCTGGCGGGAGCTCTGGGCGTGCCGGTGGCGGTGATGGAAACCGCCGGCGAGGGTGGCCCCTGGGGCATGGCGCTACTGGCGGCCTATCGGAAGAACCGGCAGGAGGGCCAGTGCCTGGCGGACTATTTGGAAAACCAGGTATTTGCCGGAGCCGCCGGGGACTGCATCAGCCCGGACCCCGCGGACCAGGAGGGCTTTGCCCGGTACATCCGCCGGTATCAGGCGGGGCTGGCAGTGGAAAAGGCCGCTGGCCAGGCGCTGCGGTAACTTCACAGAGCAGAGAGAAGGCTCTCCCCCGGCGGGAGAGCTTTTTCTTGCGCTTTCCAGGCGGTTTGCGCTATAATGGAGACTATCGTGCCATGCAAGGAGGGAAACGTTCGATGAACGAAAAGGAAGTGGCGGAGATCCGCCGCCGGTTCCGGCCGGAGAAAAGCGCTGTCACCCATGTGCGGGGCTGCTATGTAAGCCAGCAGGGGGAGGTGGTTTCCCAGTTTGACCAATCCCTGGCCCTGATGCCCCAGGAGGAGGGGGAAAACCTGCTGAACCTGCTGCGGAAAACCCTGTCCGGAGGGCTGGGAAGAAATCTGCTGAGCGTCTCCTTTTCCACCGGTCAGGTAGTGAACAGTCCAGAGCACAGGCTGCTGATGGCCCTGCGGGATTCCCAGCTGCGGGACGAGGAGGCTGCGGCGGAATTTTTCCAGCAGGTGGCGGGCAGCTTCCGTCTGGAGGACACGGGGTATTTGATCCTGCTGGCCTGCGACTCCTATGATGTACCCTATCGGGGAAAGGACGGCGGCTCTCTGGAGGACGCCTCGGACACAGTGTATTCCTACATTCTGTGCAGCCTGTGTCCTGTAAAGGAGACAAAGCCCGTGCTCAGCTATCGGGTGCCGGAGAACCTGTTCCGCAACCGGGAGGTGGACTGGGTCATCGCTCCGCCGGAGGCTGGGTTTCTGTTTCCCGCCTTTGACGACCGGTGCGCCAATCTGTACGAGGCGCTTTACTACACCAAAAACACAGGGGAGAGCCATCAGGAGCTGGTGGACACCTTGTTCCGCCAGGAGCTTCCTCCGCCGGCGGACGCCCAGCGGGAAACCTTTCAGTCTCTGCTGACGGAGACGCTGGGGGAGGATTGCAGCCTGGATGTGGTCCAGTCGGTCCAGGGCCGGCTGGTGGACATGATGGCCCAGCACAAGGAGGACAAGGACCCGGAGCCGCTGGTGCTGTCCAAGGGAGCCTTGGAGACGGTGCTTTCCATCAGCGGTGTGGAGGAGGAGCATCGAGAGGCCTTTGCCCAGCGTTTCGAGGAGGAGTTTGGCCCCAACGCCAGAATCGCCCCGCAAAATTTGGTGGATAAGCGCAAGCTGGAGGTTTGCACCCCAGAGGTGAAAATCCAGGTGCCTCCCCAGCGGGGAGATCTGGTGGAAACCCGTATCATCGATGGGGTGGGGTATATCCTCATCCGGGCCGAGGGCGGTGTGGAGGTCAACGGCGTGCCGGTGCGGTTCTCCCCGGAGGAAAGCTGAGATCCAGGCGCCCCTTCGAAACGAAAGCCAGCGGGAAGAGAACCCGAGAGAAACCACTCTGATACTGCCAAAAACCGCAGACGCAAATCCATTGCATAGCGCCATGCCAAGGCGCGCCCAGCGCCGGTCTCGGCTGCCGCCTCGGTCGGGCGCTGGACA
Organism: uncultured Clostridia bacterium; assembly: GCA_944380625.1. Next base: position 15,085 of record CALWIE010000045.1, on the reverse strand, counting down.
ACGTCCCACCGGGACGTAGCGCCCGCGACGTAAAAGTTCTTTGCCTTCTTTCTTTCAAGAAAGAAGGTCAAGAAAGAAGGTTGACAAGGGGGAAAAATGTAGGTATACTGTAAGTGTCATGGGATAGAGGCCAAAGGCCTCCATGCAAATATGTCGCGGCTGACCCTGGAGAAGCAGGACTTTTTCGGGCTGGGTCGCGGGCTTTGTCGTTATTGATTGAGTTAAAAGCTCAATTTTATAAGTTGGTCACTTTATAACCGGCGCATTTCGCGCATCAACTTGTAAAAGGTCAATAAGCGTGGTAAAAAGTGAGTTATTTGCACTGGAGACCAAGTTGGACGCTTTCCGCGGCAGATCCCTGTGGACCCGCGGGCTGCTCCCGGACGCTTTCTAAAAAAACCATGGACTTTACAGGCGGTGCGAGTGGCGCACCGCCTTTTTCTATTTCACCGGTAAAGGGGTTTGGGGTATGGGAGAAAAATTGCGTCTCTATGGGTTCAACAATCTGACGAAGGCCCTCAGCTTTAATATTTACGATGTGTGTTACGCGAAAACGCCCCGGGAGCAGCGGGACTATATCGCCTATATCGACGAGCAGTATAACTCCGAACGGCTGACCAATATTCTCACCACCTTGACGGATATGATCGGTGCCAAGGTGCTGAATATTGCCAGGCAGGACTATGATCCCCAGGGGGCCTCTGTCACCATTTTAATCGCCGAGGGAAGCATGACTCCCGCCGGGGACACGGTGCTGGGCCATCTGGACAAGAGCCATGTCACGGTGCATACCTATCCGGAGTACCATCCGGAAACCTGCCTGGCCACCTTCCGGGTGGACATTGACGTGGCCACCTGCGGGGAGATCACGCCCCTTTCCACCCTGGACTATTTGATCGGTTCCTTCGACTCGGACATCATCACCATGGATTACCGGGTGCGGGGCTTTACCCGGGACCTGGACGGGAAAAAGCTGTTTTTGGATCACGAGGTGGTGTCTATCCAGCACTACATCGACCCGGAAACTCTTCGAAGGTACGACGCGGTGGACATCAATGTGTACGAGGCCAATCTGTTTCACACCAAGATGATGGTCAAGGACATTGACCTGCAAAACTATCTGTTTAACACCGACGTGTACGAGCTGCCGCCCAGAACCCGTCTGGAGATTATGCAGAACCTGCGGCGAGAGATGATTGAGATTTTCAGCGGCCGGAATATCTTTTAGCAGGGGGGATTTCTATGCTTTCACAAGAGCGCGCTCCCATCTACGAGGCGCTTCAGGAATTTGAAAAACGCCGGGTGGTTCCCTTTGACGTGCCCGGCCACAAGCGGGGCCGGGGCAATCCCGAGCTGGCCCAGCTGCTGGGGGAAAAATGCGTCTCTATGGACGTAAACTCCATGAAGCCCCTGGACAACCTGTGCCATCCCATCTCCGTGATTCGAGAGGCCGAGGAGCTGGCGGCAGAGGCCTTTGGCGCGGCCCACGCCTTTTTGATGGTGGGGGGCACCACCTCCGCGGTGCAGGCCATGATTCTCTCTGTGGCCAAGCGGGGGGAAAAGATCATCCTGCCCCGGAACGTCCACCGCAGCGTCATGGGGGCCATGGTGCTGTGCGGCGCCGTGCCCGTCTATGTGGACCCCGCCTGCGACGAGCGGCTGGGCATCCCCCTGGGCATGCGCCGGGAGGACGTGGAGACCGCCATCAAAAAGCACCCCAACGCCAAGGCGGTGCTGGTGAACAACCCCACCTACTACGGCGTCTGCTCCGACCTGAAGGCCATCGCCCAGATGGCCCACGACCACGGGATGCTGTGCCTTGCCGACGAGGCCCACGGCACCCACTTCTACTTCAGCGACGAGCTGCCCGTCTCCGCCATGGAGGCCGGGGCGGACATGGCCGCCGTGTCCATGCACAAGTCCGGCGGCAGCCTGACCCAGAGCAGCCTCCTCCTCTGCGGCCCCGCCATGCAGGAGGGCTACGTGCGGCAGATCATCAACCTGACCCAGACCACCTCGGGGTCCTACCTTTTGCTCTCCAGCCTGGACATCTCCCGGCGGAACTTGGCCCTGCGGGGCAAAGAGGCCTTTGCCCAGGTGGTGCGCCTGGCGGACTACGCCCGGGGGGAGATCAACCGCATCGGCGGGTACTACGCCTTTTCCAAGGAGCTTATTAACGGGGACAGCGTCTTTGACTTCGACCGGACCAAGCTCTCGGTAAACACCCTGAACGTGGGCCTGGCGGGCATCGAGGTCTACGACCTGCTGCGGGACCAGTACGACATCCAGATCGAATTTGGGGACCTGGGCAATTTTTTGGTCTACCTGTCCATCGGGGACAGGCCCCGGGAGGTGGAGCGCCTGGTCAGCGCCCTGTCGGAGGTGCGCCGGCGCTTTGGCCGCCCCGACGCCGCCGGCCTCATGCGCCAGGAGTACATCGAGCCCGAGGTGGTGCTCTCCCCCCAGGACGCCTTCTACGCGGAAAAGCAGAGCCTGCCTCTTACGGAGTCCGCCGGCCACGTGTGCAGCGAGTTTGTCATGTGCTACCCGCCGGGCATCCCCATTTTGGCCCCGGGAGAGCGCATCACCCCGGAGATTGTCCGGTACATCCAGTACGCCAAGGAGAAGGGGTGCTCCATGACCGGCCCCGAGGACCCGGACATCTGCCGGCTGAACGTGTTGAAGGGAGTGTATTGACCTATGGAGTTTTGGTTTTCGGAGATGCACACGCCCCATGTGAAATTTTCTATCCGGGTGGACAGGCAGCTCTACAGCGGCAAAAGCGAGTTCCAGCGCATCGACGTGTTCGACTCCCCGGAGTTTGGCCGCTTTCTCACCCTGGACGGCTACATGATGCTCACGGAAAAGGACGAGTTCATCTACCACGAGATGATCACCCACGTGCCCATGGCGGTGCACCCCCATGTGGAGAAGGTGCTGGTCATCGGCGCGGGGGACGGGGGCGTCATTCGGGAGCTGACCCAGTACGGGGACATCCGGCACATCGACATGGTGGAGATCGACCCCCTGGTAGTGGAGGTGTGCAAAAAGTACCTGCCCCAAACCGCCTGCCGCCTGGACGATGCGAGGCTTTCCATCCACTACGAGGACGGGCTGAAATTCGTCCGCTTTAAGGAGGACGAATACGATCTCATCATCGTGGACTCCACCGACCCCTTCGGCCCCGGGGCGGGCCTTTTCACCCGGGAGTTTTACGGCAACTGCTACAAGGCCCTAAAGGAGGACGGCATCCTCATCAACCAGCACGAGAGCCCCTTCTACCCCGAGGACGCCGCCGCCTGCCAGCGGGCCCACAAAAACATTGTGGAGAGCTTCCCCATCAGCCGGGTGTACCAGGCCCACATCCCCACCTATCCCTCGGGCCACTGGCTGTTCGGCTTTGCCTCCAAAAAGTACCACCCCTTGAAAAACCTGGACGAGACCCGCTGGAACATGCGGGGCATCCCCTGCCGGTACTACACCACCACCCTGCACAAGGGTGCGTTCTACATTCCAGCCTATGTGGAGGAGCTTTTAAAACATGTTGAGTAAAAATATCGAGACCTTCCTCTGCTGCGACAGCGGGTGGGAGGAGGCGGGCACCGTCCTGTTCGGCGCCCCCTTCGCCTCCACCACCTCCTACCGGCCCGGCTCCCGGTTTGGAAGCGCCGCCATCCGCCGGGAGAGCTACGGCGTGGAGAGCTACAGCCCCTACCAGGACCGGGACCTGCTGGACGTTGCCGTCTTCGACAGCGGGGACATTGAGCTGCCCTTTGGGGACCCGGCCCTGGCCCTATCCCAGATCGAGGAGCGGGCGGCCGCCATTTTACAGGCGGGCAAGCGGCCCTTCCTCCTGGGGGGCGAGCACCTGGTGACGTTGGGGCCCTTCCGGGCGGCTTTCCGGAAGTACCCGGAGATCCGTGTCCTCCACTTCGACGCCCACGCCGATTTGCGGGAGGACTACCTGGGGGTGCAGCTCTCCCACGCCTGTGTGCTGCGCCGGTGCTGGGAGCTTTGCGGCGACGGGAAGATTTTCCAGTTCGGCATCCGCTCGGGGGACCGGGAGGAGTTCCGCTGGGGCAAGGACCACGTCTGCACCCACAAGTTCGACTTGAACGGACTGGAGGAGCGGTTGGAGCAGCTGGGGGACGCTCCGGTGTACTTCACCTTGGACCTGGACGTGCTGGACCCCAGCGTGTTCCCGGGCACCGGCACCCCGGAGCCGGGGGGTGTCACCTTCGAGGAGCTGCGCCGGGCCGTGACCCTGGTGTGCCGGCGGGCGAACGTGGTGGCCTGTGACGTCAACGAGCTGAGCCCCCCCTGTGACCAGAGCGGCGCCAGCACCATGGCGGCCTGCAAGATCGTGCGGGAGATGCTGTTGGCGCTGCGGTAAAGGGAAACAGCGCCGAAGGCGAGTAAAGTTTTTTGGTGAAGCTTTTTTTCAAAAAAGCTTCGACCTTAAAAAAGCAAAGCGCAGCTTTGCGGAAAAAAGAGGTAGGCCCAAGCCCGCATGCGCCTGTAAGGCGATAGGGCGCTGGGCCGGCCGGTTTGCGCCGCTCTTTCCGGGAAGCTGGATGAAAACCAAAACCGTCCGGGGCCTTGTTTACGGGCTGCGGTTCCGCCTGCCGGATCGGGCGCTGGGCCGGCCGGTTTCCGCCATGCTCTTCGGTGGGCTTTCGGAAAACCGTCCGGGCCCTTGTTTACAGGCCTCTGGCTTGGTACGACAACGGCCCTGGCTTTTTCCTCCCGGCTGCGCCGGTTAAGACCTTGGGGGCGCTGCCCCCAATCCCCTGCAAACTTTTGAAAAAGTTTGATCAAAACTTTCATGCGCTTCGCGAACTTCATTTTTACATCTTCATTACATATTGTGCGCCGCGCGGGCGAGCCGGCTTCTCGATGCAGAGGGCGACTCGTCCCGTCCGGCCACGGACAAGGAGTGTTTCTCATGAGCAAAGTGTTGATCATCGGCTGCGGCGGCGTGGCCAACGTGGCCATCCGCAAGTGCTGCCAGTGCGACGAGCTGTTCACCCACATCTGTATTGCCTCCCGCACCAAGTCCAAGTGCGACGCCTTAAAGGCCGAGCTGGAGGGCAAGACCAAAACCCACATCACCACCGCCCAGGTGGACGCCGACGACAGCGCCCAAGTGGCCGCCCTCATCCGAGAGTACCAGCCCGACCTGGTGATGAACATCGCCCTGCCCTACCAGGATTTGGCCATTATGGACGCCTGCCTGGAATGCGGCGTCAACTACCTGGACACCGCCAACTACGAGCCCGAGGACCTCTCCGACCCCGCCTGGCGGGCCCAGTATGAGAAGCGCTGCAAGGAAGAGGGGTTCTCCGCCTACTTCGACTACTCCTACCAGTGGGCCTACAAGGAGAAGTTCGAGAAAGCCGGCCTTACGGCCCTTTTGGGCACCGGTTTTGACCCCGGCGTCACCCAGGCCTACTGCGCCTGGGCCCAGAAGCACCTGTTCGACCAAATCCACACCATCGACATTCTGGACTGCAACGGGGGCGACCACGGCTATCCCTTCGCCACCAACTTCAACCCCGAAGTGAACCTCCGGGAAGTGTCCGCCCCCGGCTCCTATTGGGAGGACGGCCACTGGGTGGAGATCCCCCCTATGTCCATCAAGCGGGAGTACGACTTTAAAGAGGTGGGGAGGAAGGACATGTACCTTCTGCACCACGAGGAGATTGAGTCTTTGGCCAAGAACATTCCCGGCGTGAAGCGGATTCGGTTCTTCATGACCTTTGGCCAGAGCTACCTCAACCACATGAAGTGCCTGGAGAACGTGGGCATGCTCTCCACCGAGCCCGTGGAGTTTGAGGGCCACAAGATCGTCCCCATCCAGTTTTTAAAGGCCCTGCTGCCCGACCCTGCCACCCTGGGCCCCCGCACCGTGGGCAAGACCAACATCGGCTGCATTTTCACCGGCAAGAAGGACGGCAAGGAAAAGACCGCCTATATCTATAACATCTGCGACCACCAGGCGTGCTACAAGGAGGTGGGCTCCCAGGCCATCTCCTACACCACCGGCGTGCCCGCCATGGTGGGGGCCATGATGCTCCTCACCGGCAAGTGGAATAAGCCCGGCGTCTACACTGTGGAGGAGTTCGACCCGGATCCCTACATGGACGCCCTGAACCAGTGGGGCCTGCCTTGGCAGGTGGAAGAAAACCCCGCCCTGGTAGACTGAGATGGCGCAGCTCACCACCCCCTATTTCCTGGTGGATGAGGGAAAATTAAAACAGAACCTGGAGCTCCTCCGGCAGGTGCAGCAGGAGGCCGGCTGCAAGATCCTCCTGGCCCAAAAGGCCTTCTCCATGTTCGCTTGCTATCCCCTCATCAGCCGGTATCTCTGCGGCACCACCGCCTCGGGCCTTTTTGAGGCCCGGCTGGGGAAGGAGGAGTTCCCCGGGGAGGTCCATGTGTTCTCCCCCGCCTACCGGGAGGAGGAGTTCCAGGCGCTGCTCTCATTGGCGGACCACTTTGTGTTCAACTCCCCCCGCCAGCTGAAAAAGTTTGGGGAGCGGGCCAGGGAGGCGGGCAAGCAGGTGGGCCTGCGGGTAAACCCGGAGTGCTCCACCCAGGAGGGCCACGCCATCTACGACCCCTGCGCCCCCGGCTCCCGGCTGGGAACCACCCTGGCAAACTTCGACGAAAGCCTGCTGCCCCTGCTGGACGGGCTGCACTTCCACACCCTGTGCGAGCAGAATTCCGACGACTTGGAAGTGACCGCCCAGGCCTTTGAGGAGAAATTCGGTAAGTATTTGCCCCAAATGAAATGGCTCAACCTGGGCGGCGGCCACCACATCACCCGCAGGGACTACGACATCCCCCGGCTGGTGCGGGTGGTGAAGCGCTTCCGGGAGAAGTACGGCCTGGAGGTTTACCTGGAGCCCGGGGAGGCCGTGGTCTTGAACGCGGGCTTTTTGGTCTCCTCCGTGCTGGAGATCGTCCACAACGGCATGGACATCGCCATCCTGGACACCTCCGCCGCCTGCCACATGCCCGACGTGCTGGAAATGCCCTACCGCCCGCCCCTGAAGGGCAGCGGCCAGCCGGGAGAAAAGGCCCACACCTACCGCCTGGCGGGCCCCACCTGCCTGGCCGGGGATGTTATCGGGGACTACTCCTTTGACGCCCCTCTGAAGGAGGGGGACACCCTGGTCTTTGAGGACATGGCCCTGTACACTATGGTGAAAACCAACACCTTCAACGGCATGCCCCTGCCCGCCCTCGCCCTGCGCCATGAGGACGGCGCCGTGGAGGTTGTGAAGGAGTTTGGCTATGAGGACTTTAAGAGCCGGTTGAGCTAAAAGAAAGGCGCCGCGAAGGGGAGTAAAAGTCTTTTGGTCAAGCTTTTTTTCAAAAAAGCTTGCAGGGTGTGGGGCGCAGTTTGCCGGTGGCAAACGAACTGCGCTGACCGAACCGGCAGGTGAGACCAGCGTCCCACGACCCTAAACTGGCGCGGCCGGAAAGGAAAACCAGGGGCCAGGGCGTGCGCCGCCGAAAGCGGATCGCCCGCAGCCCCGGCCGGTGGGGCTGGATCTTTCCCCCTTGCGGAAACTGTCCGGCACAGGTTCCGGAAAAACAAAAGGACACCCAGTTTTCTGGGTGTCCTTTCTTCTTTTTTGGATGTTTACTTGTTGAGAGACTCCACAAGGGCGTCCTTCAGGGCGTCCAGCTGGGCGCGGCTGTCCTCCTTCAGGGCGGACTTGATGGTGACGGCGGGCTCTAAGATTTCCATGCCCTTCATGCCGCCCAGCTCGGCCCGCATCAGTTTGCCGGAGGCCGGGTTCCAGGTGCCGTTTTACATCAGGCCCACAGTGCGGTTTTGCAGCAGCAGGGCCTTCATGTCGTGGAGAAGGTTCTGCATGGCGGGGTAGATGCCGTTGTTGTAGGTGGGGGCGGCCAGCACAATGTGGCTGCACCGGAAGATCTCCCCAATCAGATCCGACACATGGGTGGAGGAGATGTCGTAGACCTTCACGCCCTTTACGCCGGCCTGGGCCAGGCCCGCGGCCAGCAGGCTGGCGGCGGCCTCCGTGTGGCCGTACATGGAGGCGTAGAAGATAGCCACTGCCTTCTCCTCGGGCTCATAGCGGCTCCACAAATCGTATTTCTTCAGCAGGTAGCCCAAGTCGCTGCGCCACACGGGCCCGTGCAGGGGGCAGATGGTCTGAATGTCCAGGCCGGAGAGCTTTTTCAAGGCCGCCTGGACCTGGGGGCCGTACTTGCCCACAATGTTGCCGTAATAGCGGCGGGCGTCCGGGAGCCAATCCCGGTCGAAGTCCACCTCGTCGTTAAAGAGGGCCCCGTCCACGGCCCCAAAGGTGCCGAAGGCGTCGGCGGAGAAGAGGACCTTCTCCTTTTCCTCATAGCTGACCATCACCTCGGGCCAATGGACCATGGGGGCGGTGTAAAACCGCAGGGTGTGCTCCCCCAGCTCCAGGGCGTCCCCCTCCTTGACCACCAGGGCGTGGCTGTCCACATCGAAATCGAAGAACTGCTTCATCATCTGGAAGGTCTTCTGGTTGCCCACAATCTTCAACCCGGGGTAGTAGGGCAGCAGGGTCTCAATGGTGGCGCAGTGGTCGGGCTCCATGTGGTTGACAATGAGGTAATCCAGGGGCCGCCCTCCCAGGGCCGCCCGGACGTTCTCCAAAAACGGCAGGGCCAGGGCAGAGTCCACCGTGTCCAGCAGGGCGGTTTTCCCGTCCAAAATCACATAGGAGTTGTAGCTCACCCCCCGGGGGATGGGGAAGAGGTTTTCAAACAGGTGAAGGCGCCGGTCGCTGTCCCCCACCCAGACAATGGAGTCGCTGATCTTTCTCGTATAGGCCATGGCTGTTCGCTCCTTTCATGGTAAGCCGCATTGTGTTCACATCGAAAGAAGAGTACCATATTTTTTAAAAAATGGCAAGCGGCCCGGCCTGGGAAGGCCTGGAATTTTTCCGGGATTTCGCCTTTCTCCAAAATTTTCTGGAAAGGCTGATAAAAGATTGACAAAGAGGGAAAATGGTAGTATCCTAAGGAACGAAAATAGATAGTTTAAGTCTTAAACAATTGAGGAGCGGAAGGTGGAACCATGAAATTTCGATACCGCTGGTGGGGCAAAGGGGACATAGACGCCTCTATCGGCATTTTTTTCGACGGCTTTTCCAAGATCCTGTCGGCCACGGGCATTATGCTGTTTGTGTTCGGCATGCCGGCGGACATTGTGCTGGGAAAAATCGTGCCGGGCGTTGGATTGGCAATTTTCGCCGGCAACCTGTGGTATTTTTATGAGGCCTGGTCCCTGGCCAAAAAGGAGGGCCGCCAGGACGTGACCGCCCAGCCCTTTGGCATTGGGGCCTCCCAGCTGACCGGCTGGCTGTACCTGATTATGGGGCCGGTCTACTGGCAGACGGGCAGCGCGGAGCTGGCCTTCCAAGTGGGGCTGGCTGCCTCTCTCATCGGCGGGGTGATCGAGATCCTGGGCGGCTTTATCGGCCGGTGGATCGTGCGCAACGTGCCCCACAGCGCCCTGATGGGCAACATGGCCTCTTCGGCCCTGGTGTGGCTCTCCTTCGTGGGCATCGCCATGGTGTTTGACAAGCCTGTCTACGCCCTTTTGCCCTTCTGCATGGTGGTCATCGACTACCTGGGCAAGGCGGACAAGCGCTTTCAGAAGATCCCCACCGGGGTGGTGGCCGTGGTGCTGGGGGCCGTTATCGCCTGGAGCACCGGCACCCTCACCTGGGACAACTTTACCGCCTCCTTTGAGGACCTGGGCTTTTACCCGCCCACCTTCTGCGGCGGGGACATCCTCCAGGGGCTGAAGGGTATTTTCCCCTTCCTGCCGGTGATCATCCCCCTGCAGATCAACAATTTCCTCTCCACCCTTCAGGGCATTGAGGCGGCCAAGGCGGTGGGGGACAGCTACCCCGAGCGCCGGTCCATGGTGATGGACGGCTGCTCCACCATGCTGGGCAGCCTTTTCGGCAACCCTTTCCCCACCACGGTGTACTTTGGCCATCCCGGCTGGAAGGAGCTGGGGGCCCGGGCGGGCTTCTCCCTGGTGAACGCCGGGGCCTACCTGGTCATCTGCCTCACGGGCCTCACGGGGATGCTCATGGCCCTGATCCCCACGGAAGCGGTGATGGTGCTGCTGGTGTTTGTGGGCTTCTCCGTGACGGCCTCCACCTTCCAGGAGCTGGACAAGAAGTACGTGGGGGTGGTGCTCCTCTCCCTGATCCCCATTTTGTTCCAGTACGTCCAAACCCAGATAAGCTCCGCCGTCCAGGCGGCGGGCACCACAGTGGACGCCCTGACCGCTGCCCAGTTCGCGGAGTACTCCGTGCCCATTCAGGGCATCAACTGGCTGGGCAACGGGGCCTTCCTCTCCAGCCTGCTGCTGGCCGGGCTCTTGGCCTATGTGGTGGATAGAAAGTACTTTCGGGCGGCGGCCTTCGCCGGGGCCCTGGCGTTTTCCTCCTTCATTGGGATGATCCACGCCCCCACGGTGGCCCTGTTCCCGACGGAGGGAGTCCCCTTCGGCGTGGTCTACCTGGTGGCCGGCGCCTGGCTGGTGGGCAAGGGCCTCCTCTTTGAGAGGGGCGGCCGGAGCGCCGCCCTGGGGCAGAAGTAAAGGCGGCTTTGCCCCTTTGGGGCTTCGCATAGATCTATTTCGGTTTTAGGAGGAAGAAAAATGTCGGACAGCGTAAAAATTCCACTGTTCAAAAAAGCGGACTTGGACGCTTCCATCGGCGTGTTCTTCGATGGGTTTTCCAAGGTGATCGTGGCCGTGGCCATCCTGCTGGGCACTTTCAGCCTGGATGGGGGCACGGTGTTTGGCACCATGATGCCCGGCGTGCTGGTGACGGTGATCGTCATGAACGGCGGCCTGTGGCTCTACTACCGGCACATTGCCAAGTCCCGGGGGGACGGGAACCTGACCGCCGTGCCCGCCGGCCTGCAGGCGGGGCGCATGTTCATCTGGCTGTACTCCATCATGCTGCCGGTATTCAGCACCACCGGCGACGCCCAGCTGGCCTTTAAGGTGGGTGTGCTCGCCCACTTTATCGGCGGGGCCGTGTTCATTATCGGCGCCTTTGTGGTGCCCCTGATCCTGCGGATTGTCCCTGCCGGGGCCCTGTTCGGCTCCCTGGCCGGGGGCGCCATGGCCTTCTTGATCCTCCAGTCCATGGACGGCACCCTGAAGATGCCCCTGGTGGGCTGGCTGTCCCTGATCGTGCTGTTTGTCATCTACCTGGGCAAGGTGAACACCAAACTGCCCGCCGCCCTGATCGCCATTGTGGTGGGCGCCGGCATTGCCTGGGTCACCGGGGCCATGAGCTTCTCCACTGTGACGGAGTCCCTCCAGAACGTGGGCTTTTACATCCCCAACGTGACCTTCGGCATCTTCTCCGGGGAAGTCATCTCCCAGACCCTGCCCTTTTTGCCCATCGTCATCGTGTTCTCCTTAAACGAGGTCATCACCGGCATCCAGGCGGTGGAGCAGGCCAAGGAGTGCGGTGACACCTTCTTCACCACCACCAAGCCCCTGGTGCTGTGCGGCGTGGCCTCCATGGTGGGGGCCCTGTTCGGCAACCCCCTGGCCGTGGGCCTGTACTGGGGCTATCCCGGCTGGAAGAAGATGGGCTCCGGCACCGGCTATCACCTGGGCATTGTGGCCCTGTACGCTCTGGTGGGGCTGACCGGCCTGTCCGCCATCATCACCGCCTTTATCCCCGAGGCCGTGGTGCTGCCCATCCTGGTGTTTGTGGGAATCTCCAGCTACTCCCAGGCCTTTGAGGTGGTCTCCAAGAAGTACTTCCCCGCCGTCATCATGGCCTCCCTGCCTGTGGTGATGGACTTTATGATGGATAACGTGGCCGAGGGAAAGCTTCAGGGCTTCCTGGCCTTCGATCCCGGCTCCGCTTTTGTGGGGCTGCTGGTGGGCTGCGTGTTTGTGTTCATCATTGATAACGACTGGCTGAAGGCCGCCGTCACCAACGTGGTGGCCCTGGGCCTGACGGGCATCGGCATGATCCACTCCCCGGGCCTGCTGTTCACCGAGACCTACAGCCCGGACCTGGGCTTTGTGGCGGCCTACTGCGTGCTGGTGGCAGCGTTCCTCGTGATGCACTTTGTCAAGTTTAACCAGAAGGCCCACCAGGCGGACCTGGAAGCCGAAAAGGCCGCCGCCCTGGAAGCCTCGAAATAAAGAGGGAGGTCACCCTGCAATGAAAACACTGGTCATCACCGGGGCTGCCCGGAAAAACGGCCACACCGCCCAGATGGTAAAGCTCTTCCTAGACACCCTGGGGGGCGAGTACACCATCGTCGACGCCTATCGGGCGGAGAACATCGCCCCCTGCAAGGACTGCCGCTACTGCTGGCACAAAAAGGGCTGCTCCATCCACGACGGCATGGACGAGGTCTACCGCCTGCTGGAGGAGTGCGACAACGTGGTGCTGGCAAGCCCCATGTACTTCCACTCTGTCACCGGCAAGATGAAGGCCCTCATCGACCGGTTCCAGGTGTACTGGGCGGGCCATGTCCGGGGGGACATGCCCGAAAAGCCCCTGCGCAAGGGGGCCATCCTGATGGTGGGCGGCGCGCCCAGCTTCCCCAACCAGTTTTTGGGGGGCGAGCTGGTGCTGAAGAACCTTTTAAACGACCTGAGCACCGAGTGCCTGGGGGAGGTCTGCCTGCCCAACTCCGATAAGGACAGCCTGGAGACCCGCCCGGACATCGCCCAGCAGGTGGTGGAGCTGGCGGAGAAGATGAAGGCCGCGCAGAAATAAAAACCGCGAAGCGGCGTAAAAGTTTTGCCAGCTTTTTCAAAAGCTGTGGGGGTGCGGGGGCAAAGCCCCCGCGGCCTTGGCCCGGCGCAGCCGAAAAAGAATCCAGGGGCAAGGGCCACGCCGCCCCAGGCGGCTAGCCCGCAGCCCCGACCGGGACCCAGAAAGCCCCAATCCGAACAAAAAACAGGGAACAGGGCGGTTCCGTCGCCCCCCTTCCCCTGATACTGAAAAATGAAAAAACAGGAGGATACCATCATGCAAGGTTACACCTATGTCAAAGGCGAACACTATCCCGTAGAGCACCTGGTTTTTGAGACCGCTCCCGAGCACGTCCAGGAATTCCTGGACGTGGACCACGAGGTCTGGACCCTGGGCGAGGCGGAGTGCGGCCTGTTCGACCACATCCCCTTCCTGTACAAGGAGGTCTGGGTCAACGACAACAAGCCCGGGGAAATGCACTTCATCTTCGTGTGGGAGAGCATCGAGAGCTGGAAAAAGGTGGACGACCCCGACCTGCAGAAGAAGTTCATCGCCAACTTCGAGTCCAAGTTCCAGCACCCCTACAAGCTGACCCGCTGCGTGCAGAACGAGGAAAACTTCGGCATCCACCGCTACAGCCGCTTCGAGCGCATCTAAACCTGTTCGAGAAAGGATCTGAGTACCATGAAATTTGAGAATAAAGTGGTCATCGTCACCGGCGCCAGCTCCGGCATTGGCGAGGGCGTGGCCAAGATGTTTCTGGATGAGGGCGCCCGCCTGGTGGGCTGCGGCATCGAGCCCTCTATGAAGATCGAGAGCGAGAAGGCCATCTACGTCCAGGCCGACCTGACCGACCCGGCCCAGGCCCAGAACGTGGTGGACAAGGCCGTGGAGGCCTTCGGCCAGGTGGACAAGCTGGTGTGCTGCGCCGGCGTCACCTTCATCGGCTCTTTGGAGAGCACCGAGTACAGCGCCTTTATGCGGGAGATCTCCATCAACCTGGGGGGCGTGTTCAACATGTGCAAGGCCGCTGTGAAGGAGCTGGTCAAGAGCGAGGACCCCTCTATCGTCACCATCGGCTCCGACCTGGGCGTGCGCCCCATCCCCGAGCGCATCGGCTACTGCCCCTCCAAGGCGGGGGTCATCATGCTCACCAAGTGCATCGCCCTGGAGTACGCCCCCAAGGTGCGGGTCAACTGCGTGCTGCCCGGCCTGGTGCGCACCCCCATGACCGAGCAGCGCTTCCAGGAGGCCGAGGACCCCGCCGCCCTGGAGGAGGAGTACGCCTCCCTGTATCCCCTGCACAAGATGGGCAAGGTGGCCGACATGGCCAACGCCGTCCGGTTCCTCTCCTGCTCGGAGGACAGCGGCTTTATCACCGGGGAGATCATGAACGTCTGCGGCGGCAGCCTGATCTAAGGGGGGACGCGCCATGGCCACTTCCCTGTTTAAAATGCCCTTCGACCCCCAGCGGCTGAAGGTCCAGCGCATCTACCAGAGCCCGGAGCTCTCCCACTGCCAGGTGGAGACCATGTCCTGCGATAAGATCCAGGCGATCTACGGGGACCTGAAGTTCTTGGAGCTCCCTGAGGACAGGCCCTGCACTTACACCTCCCTGGTGACCTCCATCGACGGGCGCATCGCCTTTACCGACGCCCCCCAGGGGCCCCTGATCGCCAAGAAAAACCAGTACGACCCTGCCGGGGCCGACACGGACTGGTTCATCCTCAACATGCTCCGGTCTGTGTCCGACGGGGTCATGCTGGGGGCCGGTACCATGAACGCCGAGGCGGATTACACCTGCCACGTGTTCGACCAGGACCTGGAGGACATGCGCATTGCCAACGGCAAGAACCCGGTGCCCTGGAACATCGTCACCTCCCTGGACGCCACGGACATCCCCTTCGGACACGTGCTGTTCCAGACCCCCGAGGTCCCTGTGATGATCTCCACCTCCCGGAAGGGGATGGAGCTTGTCCGGGAGAAAATCCAGAACCCGGCCTATTTTGTGGACGCCCCCTCCTTGGAGGCCGTCACCGAGGAGCTCATCGCCGGCATGAAGGAGAACGCGGACAAGGTGCTGGTCATCGGCACCGGCGACACCGCCCCCGATTCCCGGGTGGCCCTGTACGTGCTCAAGCGGTTCGGCATCGACCGGCTGCTGGTGGAGACGCCCTCCTACATGCACTACCTGGTGAGCCAGAAGATGATGGACGAGCTGTTCTTCAACTACTCCTGCATCTACGTGGGGGGCCAGGCCCTGACCATCGGGAAGTTCGGCAAGGAGTTCACAAGCACGGACC
>CALWIE010000044.1 GCA_944380625.1 uncultured Clostridia bacterium | reverse complement strand
GGAGAGGGCACCTCCGGGGTCCGGAGGCCGGCAGGGGCCTCCGCAGCCTGGACTGCGGCCCCCAGGGACGGTTTGACCCCCCGGCCGCTCCGGGCGCAGGTCCCAACCACCGGGACCCCCAGCAGCCGGGAGAGCTCCTCTAAGTCCACCTGGATCCCTTTTTTTTTTTCTTTGTCCAACAGGTTGACGCACACCGCCGCCCGGGGGGTGATCTCCAGCACCTGCAGCGCTAGCACCAGGCCCCGCTCCAGGCAGGTGGAGTCGCAAACCACCAGCACCCCGTCCGCCTGGCCCGAGAGGAGAAAATCCCGGGCGGCCTCCTCCTCCGGGGAGCGGGGGAGAAGGGAATAGCATCCCGGCAGGTCCACCAGCCGGTAGGCTCTCCCAGAGAACCGGCAGACCCCCTGGGCGGTGGCCACAGTTTTGCCCGCCCAGTTGCCGGTGTGCTGGCGCAGCCCTGTCAGGGCGTTGAAGACGGTGCTTTTCCCCACGTTGGGGTTCCCGGCCAGGGCCAGGGTCCGAAGAGGCCCTTCCGGGGCCGGTCTATCCATCGCTGCCATACTGCCATCCTCCCAAGAAAAAGCGCCCGCTCCGGGAAACCCGAAGCCGGGCGCGGGTTTTATCCGCCTTTCAGCAAGACCCGCCGGGCGTCCTCCCGGCGCAGGGCCACCACCGCCCCCCGGACCCAATAGGCCGCTGGGGCGCCCAGGGGGCTTACGGCCACGCACTCCACCTGCGCCCCCGGCACAAAGCCCAGGTCCTGGAGCCGGCGGCGCAGGGGCCCGCCGGCTGCAAGCCCCTTCACCTGGCCCCTTTCCCCAGGGGAGAGCCGCAAAAGGCTTTGCGCTTCTTCCACAGGATCCCCTCCCTCTAGGACCACTGTATTCCGTCCCGGGCAAAAGGGTGACTTCCCCTTTGGGGCCGCCTCGATTTGTGCAGGGTGTATTATTGACATATGTGCAAAATTGGGATAGAATAGGGGCAACCGGACTGTTTGGAAAGGAGGAGTTCCTTTGGCAAGGCCCAGCAAATGCCGCTGCATCTGCTCCATGCCTCAAATAGGGGAGTTTTTCCCCGCCGGGGGCGGCGGGGAGCCGGTGGTGCTGCGGGTGGACGAGTACGAGGCGATCCGCCTGTTGGACTACCGCCGCTGCACCCAAGAGCAGTGCGCGGCGCGGATGAACATCTCCCGGACCACGGTCACCCGCATCTACGAGACGGGCCGCCGCAAGGTGGCCCAGGCCCTTGTGGAGGGAAGGCCCCTTCGCATCGAGGGGGGCGATGTGATGGTGTGCCGCGCCCCCAGGCCGGAATGTGCCGGAGAACCCCATTGCTGCCACAGGCAGGGAAAGGAAGAGTAGCATGAAAATTTTAGTGATCGGCGGCGTGGCCGCCGGGACAAAGGCCGCCGCCAAATGTAAGCGGGAGAACCGGGCCGACCAGGTGCTGGTGGTCACCAAGAGCCCGGCCGTCTCCTCCGCGGGCTGCGGGCTGCCATACTACGTGGGCGGCGCCATAGAGGACAAGGGGGAGCTGATTGTGAACACCCCCGAGAAGTACCAGGGGCTCACCGGCGTGGAGGTGCGCACCCAGCGGGAGGCAACCCGCGTGGACGCCGCCGCCAAAAAGGTGTCGGTAAAGAACCTGCTCACCGGGGAAGAGGAGACCTATCCCTACGACAAGCTCATCGTGGCCACCGGTGCCTCCCCTGTAAAGCTGCCCATCCCCGGGACGGACCTGGAGGGGGTGTTCCCCATGCGGGCCCCGGAGGACGCCGTCGCCATGCGGGCCTACCTAGACGCAAACGGTGTGAAGAAAGCCGTGGTCATCGGCGGGGGGTTCATCGGCCTGGAGCTTGCGGAAAACCTTTTTGACGGGGGGGTGTCCGTCACGGTGGTGGAGACGGCTTCCCAGCTGCTGCCCGGCGTGCTGGACCCGGAGATGGCGGACTATGTAAAGCGCCATTTGCAGCAAAAGGGCCTCCGGGTGCTCACCGGGACAAAGGCCTCGGCGATTGTGGGCGGCGGCAGAGTGGAGGGCGTCCAGACCGGCGCCGGGCTGCTGCCCTGCGGGGCTGTGGTGCTCTCTGCGGGCATCCGGCCCAACACGGATTTCCTAAAGGACACGGGGATAAAAATGGAAAAAGGCGCCCTGCTGGTGGACGAGAAGCTGCGCACCAGCCTGCCGGACGTGTACGCCGCCGGGGACTGCGCCCTGGTGAAAAACCGCCTCACCGGCAGGCCCCAGTACTCCCCCATGGGCTCCTCCGCCAACCTGGAGGGCCGCACCCTGGCCCAGGGCCTCAACGGGGAAGAGAAGGCCTACCCCGGGGTGCTGGGCACCGGCGTGGTGAAGCTGCCGGGGCTCAACGCCGGCCGCACGGGCCTGACCGAAGCCGCCGCCAGGGAGGCCGGTTTCCACGTGGAGACCGCCGTGGCCGTCACCGACGACAAGGCCCACTACTACCCCGGCGCGGCGTTCTTCATCACCAAGCTCATCGCCGACCGGGACACCCACCGGCTGCTGGGGGCCCAGGTGCTGGGCCCCGGGGCCGTGGACAAGATGGTGGACGTGGCGGTAATGGGCCTCTCCCTGGGGGCGGCGCTGGAGGATTTTGAAAACCTGGACCTGGCCTACGCCCCGCCCTTCTCCACCGCCATCCACCCCTTTGTGCAGGCGGTCTACGTGCTGGAGAACAAGCTCTCCGGCGCCATGGATTCCATGACCCCGGCCCAGTACGCCGCCGGGGAGGCCGAGGGCTACACGGTGGTGGACGTAAACGCCGAGCCCTCCATCCGGGGGGCCAGGTTTGTGGACCTCTCCCAGGTGGACGGCCCCATTGAAGGGCTGGACAAGGACGAGAAGCTGCTTCTGGTGTGCCGCCGGGGCAAGCGGGCCTACTTCCTCCAAAACCGGCTGAAGTTTTACGGCTACACCCACACCCTGGTGCTGGAGGGGGCCGCCTTCTTCAACGAGGTGCGGGTCAAGGCCCCCGGGGCCGCCGTGCCCCCCGAGGAGGTGGCCCGGGTCAAGGGCCTGGGCTTCCTGTGGGATAAAAATACCCCGGACTGCTTCAACGGCCGGGTCATCACCCGCAACGGAAAGCTCACCGCCGAGGAGCTCGCCGCCGTCACCGAGGCCGCGGAACGCTTCGGCAACGGCCAGGTGGCCATGACCACCCGGCTGACCCTGGAGATCCAGCACATCCCCTTCCACAACATCGAGCCCCTCATCGCCTTCCTTTCGGAGCGGGGCCTGGAGACCGGCGGCACCGGTTCCCGGGTGCGGCCGGTGGTCAGCTGCAAAGGCACCACCTGCCAGTACGGGCTCATCGACACCTTTGCCCTGAGCCAGGAGATCCACGAGCGCTTCTACCACGGCTACCACACCGTGAACCTGCCCCACAAGTTCAAAATCGCCGTGGGCGGCTGCCCCAACAACTGCGTCAAGCCCGACTTGAACGACCTGGGGGTCATTGGCCAGAAGGTGCCCCTTTTGGACCTGGACAAGTGCCGAGGCTGCAAGGTGTGCCAGGTGGTGAACGCCTGTCCCATCCAGGTCCCTGTGGTGGAGGGCGGCAAGTGCCTCATCGACGACGGCGCCTGCAACCACTGCGGCCGCTGCGTGGGCAAGTGCCCCTTCGGCGCCCTGGAGGGCTACACCTCCGGCTACCGCGTCTACATTGGCGGCCGCTGGGGCAAAAAGGTGAAGAAGGGCCGGTACCTGGAAAAGGTCTTCACCGACCAGGGCGAGGTCCTGGACGTGATCGAAAAGGCCATCCTCCTGTTCCGGGAGCAGGGCCTCACCGGCGAGCGCTTCGCGGACACTGTGGACCGCCTGGGCTTTGAGAACGTCCAGGAGCAGCTCCTCTCCGACGACTTGCTGGCCCACAAGTCCGAAAACCTCCAGAGGGAGGTCAAGGGCGGGGCCACCTGCTGAGGGGGCTCCGCAAAGGACGAACCGGCAAATTGAAAAAGGCTGCGCGCCCCAAGGCGGGGTGCGCAGCCTTTCTGTTCCCTTTAGGATTTTGCGGGGACCGGTTTTACCGCCCCTGTCTGGGCGGGGGCCAGCTCCTGGCCGATGTTCAAAATGTGGTCGCCAATGCGCTCAAAGTCCGTGAGCATTTCGGAGTAGAGGGTGCAGGCCTCGTCGGAACAGGTGCCCTGCCGCAGCCGTGCCATCTGGTTCTGGCGAAACTCCAGGGTCATGTCGTCCATCTTCTGTTCGTAGCCGCTGATGTCCTCCAGGACCTCCGGGGCCAGGGGGCTCATGTCCCCCAGGGCTTTAATGGCCTCCAGGCTCGTCTGGCGCATGGCCTCAATCTCTCCCTTGGCCTGCTGGGAGAAGCCGATGTGTTTCTCCTCCAGCATCCGGGTGTACTCGCAGATGTTCACCGCGTGGTCGCCGATGCGCTCCAAGTTCGCGGAGATCTTGAAGAACCCGCTGATCTGCTGGGAGTCCCTCTCGTTTGTCTCATAGACGATGATGTGGGAGATGTACCGGGAGATCTCCTTGTTCAGGTAGTCGATGTACTCTTCGGTCTCCTCCACCTGTTCCAGCTGGGCGGGGGATCCCCCCAGCACCGCCTGGAAGCTCCGATCCCCATTCTGCTGGACCATGCCCGCCATGCGGGAGAGCTCATGCTGCACGCCATTGAGCACAATGGCAGAGGTGCCCACGTGGTGCTCCGCGGAGAGCTGGTCCACCGGCTTGATGTACAGCAGCTGGCGCACGCCGCTGTCCTCCGCCTCGGCGGCCTTTTCCGGCAGGATGCGGGTGGCAAGCTTTGCCAGGTAGACGCCGAAGGGCAGCAGCAGCAGGGTGGTCACGATGTTAAAGAGGGTGTGCATGTTGGCGATCTGCGCCGAGGGGTTCCCAGGGGTCCAGCCCTCCACCCAGGAGGTGAGGGGAGAGATCATGCACACAACCGTAAACAGGATGGTGCCGATGATGTTGAACATCAGGTGGATGATGGTGGTGCGCTTGGCGTTGCGGCTGGTGCCGATGGAGGCCAGCACCGCGGTGATGCAGGTGCCGATGTTCTGGCCAAAGAGGACGTACACCGCGCTGTCCAGGCCGATCAGCCCGGACTTGGCCAAGGTCTGCAAAATGCCCACCGAGGCCGAGGAGGACTGGATGATGGCCGTAAACACGGCGCCCACTAGGATGCCCACCACCGGGTTCTTAAAGGTGGTCATGGCGCTCACAAAAGCCGGGCTGTCCTGAAGGGGGGCCATGGAGTCGCTCATCATGTTCATGCCCAGGAAGAGGATGCCCAGCCCCGCGATGATCTGTCCCCAATAGCGGACAGTCGCCTTCTTCAGGAACACCACCATGGCCACCCCCACAAAGGCGAACAGAGGGGCGATCGCCCCCACGTCCAGGGCGATGAGCTGTCCGGTAATGGTGGTGCCGATATTGGCCCCCATGATGATCCACACCGCCTGGCGCAGGGTCATCATGCCCGAGTTTACAAATCCCACCACCATCACCGTGGTGGCGGAGGAAGACTGGATCACCGCGGTGATCCCCGCTCCCACCAGCACCCCCAGGATCCGGTTGGAGGTGAGTTTTTCCAAGATCCGTTTCATGCGGTTGCCCGCGGCGGCTTCCAGGCCGGAGCTCATCATCTGCATCCCGTACAGGAACAGGGCCAGCCCGCCCAGCAGCGCCAACACATTTGTCGGTGTCATTCTCCCATTTCCCCTTTTCTCGTGGTGGTCCTCCCAAAACCCGCCTTTTTACAAAAAGAAAAGCGCGGCCGGCGCCTGCTGCAAAGGCAGAGGCGCTGGGCCGTGCTCGGTTAAGTTCTTGTAAAGCTTTTTCCCCCGTCCCGTTTTCGGGCAGGGCCTTTATCGGCGTGGTTCATCAGGATTCCCCTTGTTTCCTTTCTTCTCTTCCTACAAATCCATTATAAAGGGGAAAAGGGGAATTCACAAGCTCTTTTCTTCCATTTTACAAAGATTTAACTCTTGCGTCCTCTGAAAGTCCGTTTTTATGGACTTATTAAAACAGGGCCTGGAGAACTCCATAGGCCGCAAGGAGCAAAGCCAGGAAAGCAAGGTTGCTCACCGTAAACCACACAAAATAGGCCCGCCGCTTTTGGGGGTATTCCCGGGAGAGCTGCTTAAAGGAGATCAGGCTGGCCATGGAGGCGATCAGGGTGCCAAGGCCTCCCAGGTTGCAGCCAATGAGCAGGCCCTCCCAGTCCTGGGTGAAGCCAGCCAAAAGCAGGGCCGCCGGCACATTGCTGACCACCTGGCTGGCGAGCACCCCTACCAGGGCCACGCGGCCCTCCAGGGCGCCCGCCAAAAAGTCCCGGAACTGGGGGATGGCCGACAGGTTGCCAATAAAGATAAAAAAGGCCACGAAGGTCCCCAGAAGGGAGTAGTCCACCGCCCGGAGCAGGGGCCTGTCCCGAAGGAGCAGGTAGAGGAACACCACCCCGGCAATGGCCAGGGGCGGCAGCACGTCGAAAATGCCCCCCAGGCACAGCAGCAGCCCCACAAAGGAGCTTCCCAGCACGGCCCTGTCCCCGGAGGGGGCCTCCACCTCCAAGGGGGGGACCGGCTCTTTGGGCAGGAAGAAGAGCATCCCCAGAAGCAGCGCCCCGGACAGGGCCACGTAGGGGAGCATCACCCCGCAGAGCTCCCCAAAGCCCATCCCGGAGCGGGAGTACAGGTACAGGTTCTGAGGGTTCCCCATGGGGGTGAGCATGCTGCCCAGGTTGGCCGCCAGGGTCTGCATGGCCACCAGGGGCGCCGCCAGCCTCTCCTGGCGGGAGAGCCGCAGCACCGTCAGCCCGAAGGGCACAAAGGTGATCAGGGATACGTCGTTGGTGATGACCATGCTGCAAAAGAAGGGCAAAAACATCAGCACGGCCAGCATGGACCGGGTGGCGGAGGTGCGCCGCAGCAGGGCCTGGGCCATCTGCTGGAACATTCCCTCCCGCTGGAAGCCCTTTATCACGGCCATCAGGCCAAAGAGCAGCGCCAGGGTGTCCCAGTCGATGTAGGAGAGGTAGGCGGGGCTTGGGGGCACAAAGAAGGCGGAGATCACCGCCAGGGCCACGGCGGCGGTGAGCACCACCTCCCCTCGCAGCCAGGAGAGAAGCTTTTTCCCCATGGTTCAGCCCTTCCCCAGGGACGCAAGCTTCCGGAACAGGTCCTCAAAGAGGGCGTCCCGGTGGATCTCCCAGGCATAGCGGACAGGGTGCCGGGAGGGGTCGAAGCTGTAGCGGTCGTCATACTGGAAAATGGGGCTGGGGGCCAGCCGGTCCTCCACGAATGCAGGGCCCAGCAGCCAGGCCACAGCGGTCACGTCCCAGATGGGGCGGCTCCAGCAGGGCCCGGAGCTCGCCGCCTTTTCCGAATCCTCCACCAGGGAGACCAAGTAGTCGCACAGGGGGCTTTTTCCCCCCAGGTGGGCCCGCAGCTCCGGCCCGGTGGTGCGGAAGGAGGACACCACCCCTTGGCAGGGAAGCTGCACCACCCCGCAGCCGCAGCCGAAGACCACCCGGTCTGCGGCCACGTCCTGCCAGGCGTTGAACTCCCGGTTGTGAGGCCAGTGCCAAGCGTGGCCTCCCAGCCAGACCACCACAATCCTGTCCCGGATCTCCGGGTTTAGCAGCAGGGCGGAGGCCACGTTGGTCAGGGCCCCGATGGCCACCACGTACAGGGGGCTCTCCGGGGCGTAGTCCATGGCAAGGCGTGCCAGGTCCTGGGCGGCGGGGGAGAGGACCGGGGTCTCCTCCCCGGGCAGGTACTCCCGGGACCCCCGGAACACCCGCTCCCGGGGAAAGGGGCTGCGGGCCAGGTCCAAAAGCCGCAGGATCTCCTGGTAGCTTTTCTCCATGCCGTCCTCAGGGCCTGTGGAGTTGTCGTTAAAAAAGGGCGCGGCGTACAATGCCTTCAAGCGCAGCTTGTCGCCGGAGGCCAGCAGGTAGGAGAGGGCGAACTGGTCGTCCACCTCGTTGTAGGTGTCTGTGTCCAGGACCACGTCCACAGGGCCGGACGGGCGTTCCAGCCGGCGGAGCAGCCCGGAGAGGGCGGTGGGGTTGGCAGGCATAGGATCTTCCTCCTTGGAAAAGGCTTGGGGGCCTTCCGGTTTTTGTGTCCCTAAAAAGGGACTTGCGGTCTTATTATAGCAGGGTTACAGAGGCCGCGCAAGGGCTTTCCCCTCCTTTGCCGCCGGGAGAAAGGGCTTGCCAAATCCCCCAGGATATGATAAGATAACTAGGTTAAACGGTATGAACAGTCCCGCGGCGGAGAGCAGGCCGGGGAAAATGCCGCCGTTTGCCTGGCGCGGGCGGCTTTTTTACAGGGACCATTAGCGCAGTTGGTTAGAGCAGCCGGCTCATAACCGGTCGGTCCGGGGTTCAAGTCCCTGATGGTCCACCAAGCGGCGGGAGACCGCCATGTTCCAAGCCCCTCACCTGGTGAGGGGCTTTTCCTTTGGGCCCGGCGCAAGGCCCCATCCTTCATAGAATCGGGGAATGTTATGGAAAAAGAGTATCTCATTCACAAGCGGCCGGTGAGCGCCCTGCTGATCTTCGCCCTGCCCATGATGCTGGGGAACTTCTTCCAGCAGGTCTACACCATGGCGGACTCCATGATTGTGGGCCGCCTTGTGGGGGAGGACGCCCTGGCGGCGGTGGGCGCCTCCTACTCCCTTACCAACGTCTTCATCTCCATCGCCATCGGCGGCGGGGTGGGGGCCTCCGTCATCACCGGCCAGGCCTTCGGCCGCCGGGACTACGTCCTCATGAAGCGCTCGGTCTTCACGGCGCTGCTGACCTTTTTGGGGATCAGCGTCCTGCTGGGCGCGGTGGGGCTTTTGCTGTCTAAGAGTATCATGGTCCTTTTGAACACCCCCCAGAACATCCTCTCAGACGCTGTCACCTATTTGAACATCTACTTTTTGGGGCTGCCTTTTTTGTTCATGTACAACGTCCTGTCCGCCATGTTCAACGCCCTGGGCCGGTCCCGGGTGCCCCTGTACCTGCTGATTTTTTCCTCCCTTTTGAACATCGGCCTGGACATCTGGATGGTGGGCCCTCTGGGGATGGGCGTGGCCGGCGCCGCTTGGGCCACCCTCATCGCCCAGGGGATCTCGGCGGTGCTGTCCCTTTCCATCTTCCTGTGGGAGCTGCGCGCCTATCCCGGCAAGCTGGAGGGCAGGCTTTTCGGCTTTGGAGAGCTGCGCAACATGGCCCGGGTGGCCCTGCCCTCCATTTTGCAGCAGTCCACCGTGTCCATCGGCATGATGCTGGTCCAGTCGGTGGTCAACGGCTTTGGCTCCCAGATGCTGGCGGGCTACTCCGCCGCCATGCGCATCGAGAGCGTGTGCATTGTGCCCATGAGCGCCATGGGCAACGCCATCTCCTCCTACACCGCCCAGAATATGGGGGCCGGAAAGCCCCAGCGGGTCCAAGGGGGCTATCGGGCCAGCTATGGCATCGTGTTCGCCCTGGCGGCGGCCATCTGCCTGGCGGTCCAGCTGCTGGCCCGGCCCCTGGTTTCCCTGTTCATGGAGGAGGGCGGGTCCGCCCTCGCCTTTGACACAGGCGTCCAGTGCGCGCGCTTCATGGGCTGGTTCTACGTGCTCATCGGGCTGAAAATGGTCTCCGACGGCGTGCTCCGGGGCGCGGGGGACATGGCTATGTTCACTGTGGCAAACCTGGTAAACCTGGCCCTGCGGGTGGTGCTGGCGGTGACCCTGGCCCCCCGGTTCGGCATCCAGTTTGTGTGGATGGCCGTGCCCGTGGGCTGGCTTGTCAACTACCTGATCTCCTTCTTCCAGTACCGGACCGGCAAGTGGAAGAGGGCCATGAAAACCAGCTGAAATTTCGAGGAAAAGGGGGGAGAGCAGTGCTCTCATCCGCGATGATCGTTTTGGCCGCCTGGCTCGCGGGGCTGTTTGCCGACGCCAACATCCCCATAGAGCCCCTGGGGTTTTTGTGCCTGCGGGTGGTGCTGCCGGTGCTGGCCATGGGGCTGTGCCTGCTCTGGCGTCTGGGCCGGGAGGGGAGAGCATGACCCAGGGGGAACTGGACGCCCTGCTTCAATCCCTCATAGGGGAGCTGCGGGGGCTGGGGATCCCCCTGGCCCGGGAGATCTGCCCCCAGGTGGAGGTGAATACCCGGGCCCGGCGGAGGCTGGGCCTGTGCGTCGGAAGGGAGGGGCGCTTTGCCATCCAGGTCTCCGCCTGGGTCCTGGAGGACCGGGGGCTTCTGGAGGCCACCCTGGCCCACGAGTTGCTCCACACCTGCTATGGCTGCCAGAACCACGGCAAGGGGTGGAAGGCCTACGCGGAGAGGGCAGGCCGCGCCCTGGGGCGGGAGATCTCCGCCACGGTGGCCCTGGAGGGGGCGTCCCAGCCCCTGCGCCACGACCCGGTGAAATACCTGCTCCAGTGCCAGAGCTGCGGCCGGGTGTTCCCCCGCAGGCGGCTCTCCAAGGCGGTGCGCCGCCCGGAGCGCTACCGCTGCCCCTGCGGCGGGAGTCGGAAGGTCCTGCCGGTCCCGGAAGAGGGGGAAGAAGGGAGATAAAAACGCCCGCCGCAGAGGATGCGGCGGGCGTTTTGGCGCCTCAAGGGATGGCCTCAAAGCCGGTTGATCAGGGCGTTGAACTCCAGGGCGCTGCACCGGGAGCGGTAGACCGTCTGGTCCTCTTCCCCTTCGTAATAGAACTCGATGAAATCCCCGTTTACGTCCACTACGGCGGCGGTGGTCTTTCCGTCCTCGGTGATCTCCAGCCGGTAGTCCGGGTAATAGGCGAAAAGGGAGACGTCCTTTTCCAGGGGTTCGGCGTCTTCCAGGGCCTTCTGGAAAGAGCGGATCCACGCCTCCCGGTCGGCGTTGCTGGCGTTGAGGTGGAGCAGCTTCAGCTGGACGCCGTAGCCGTAAGAGAGGTCCAGCTCCAGGGAGTTGGGACGGGAGCACCCCGCCAGCAGCCCAGACAGGCACGCCAGCAGGAGCAGGGCGATACACTTTTTCATGGCAGAATTTCCTCCCGCGACAGAGCGCTTCTTCTAACTGGTATTCTACCTGTTTTCCCCCCGATTGTCAAATTGTGATGCCAAAAAGCTCCTCGGCGTTTTTGCAGGCGACGCGCTCCTTCTCCGCCGGTGAGAGGCCGGTGGCCTCCAGCAGCGCCCGCTCGGCAGGGACGGTGCTCCAGGGGCAGTCGGTGGCAAAGAGCACCCGGTCCGCCCCGTGGAGCCGGATGAGCTCCTCCAGCTGGGAAGCGTTTAAAAAGTGGGAGGCAAAGGCCGTGTCGAAATACACGTTCCGCTTGCCCGCCAGGTGCCGGGCGGCCGCCTGGGGGGTTTCCATCCCCCCCATGTGGGCGGCGATAATGGTGAGCCGGGGGAACAGGTCCGCAATCTTCCCCAGCACCTCCGAAGGGCAGTGGATCAGGTGAGGGGAGAGGGGATCCCTCCCGGTGTGGAAGGCCACGGGCAGCCCCAGGCGCTGGGCTTCCTCATAGAGGGGCAGGGCCCCCTCGTCCCCAATGAAGAACTCCTGGTAGTCCGGGTGGAGCTTTATGCCGTAAAGGCCCATCTCCTTGATGCGGCCCATCTCCTCCAGGGCGTTTTCCGCAAAGGGGTAGACGCTTCCAAAGCAATAGATGTTTCCCCCCTGGGACTCCTGGGCGAAGTTGTTCACCGAGGTCTGCTGGTGGGCGTTAGTGGCGATGTGCAGGGCCATGCCCCCGGCGCAGCCCCAGCTCTCCAGCTTTTCCACCGTGTCCGAGCGGGTGCCCTCACTGTGGGTCTGGCACTTGCTGATCTCCCGCAGCCGGGGCAGGGCCTTGCCCGCCAGCTTGTCCGGGAAAAAGTGGATGTGGGCGTCAAAGTACTTCATAGGCGGTCTCCTTTCAAAAAGCGCCGGGCGCGGGATTTTTTCCTTCAAAGGGCAAAATGAAAAAGGCCCTCCCAGGGGGAAAGCCTCTTTGCTTTGCGGGTCGATCAGTCAGAAGTGTAGGGCAGCAGCGCCAGATGGCGGGCGCGCTTGATCGCCACAGTCAGGGCGCGCTGATGGCGGGCGCAGGTGCCGGTCACGCGGCGGGGGAGGATCTTGCCTCTCTCGGAGATGAAACGGCGCAGCTTGGCCACGTCCTTGTAATCGATGAACTCAGCTCTGTCCACGCAGAAGCTGCACACTTTTCTGCGTCCCTTGCGTCCGCGGCGGGCTTCTCTTTCGGGTCTATCGGCCATGCCAAAAAGCCTCCTTTACAAAATTGTGGGAAGGGGTTTCTTCCGAGCCTGGCTCAGAAGGGGAGATCGTCGTCTCCCAGGATCTCTTCAAAATCCTCGCTGCTACCGCTGGAATAGGCGGGAGCAGGTTCGCTGAAAGCGGCGGGCTGCGCCGGCGCAGAGGCCCGGGGCTGGCCATAGGGCTGATCACCGCCAAAAGAGCCGCCTTCCCGTTTGGGGCTGGCGAAGTTTACCTCGTTTGCCTGAATCTCCACAGCCTTGCGCTTATTGCCGTTGCGGTCCTCATAGCTCCGGGTCTGGATGGAACCGGTCACCGCCATCATCTGGCCCTTGGTGAAGTACTTGCAGACAAACTCGGCGGTCTGCCTCCAAGCCACCACGTCAATCCAGTCGGTCTGGCGCTCAGTGCCCGCGCGGGCATAGCTGCGGTCCACAGCCAGCGTAAAGGATGTGACAGCCACGCCGTTGGGAGTGTGTCTCAATTCCGGGTCGGCCGCCAGGCGGCCCATAATCACGGCAACATTCAGCATTTCTCAAGCACTCGCTTTCGTAAAGATCACTCAGCGGAGCCGGCCGCTTCCACAGCTTCTGCGGCGATGGCTTCCACGTCGATGTTGTTCTCTTCCGCTGCCACAGCCTTCTGAGGCTTCTGGGCCGCCACGTGACGGGGATCGCGCTTGATGATGATGGTGCGCAGGATGCCGTCGGTGATCTGGTAACGCCGGTCCAGCTCAGCCGTAAACTCCGGCTCGCTCTGGAAGTTGATCAGCGTGTAGTACCCCTCGGTCTGCTTCTGGATGGGATAGGCGAAGCGGCGCTTCCCCCAATCGTCAACACTTTCAACAGTACCGTGCTCCTCGATGAGAGCCTTGAACCGGTTCACGAGCTCCGCGCTGCCCTCTTCCCCCAGTTTCGCGGAAGTGACGATGACGGTCTCGTAGAGGTTCTTTCCTTCTGCCATTTGTATTGCACCTCCTTTTGGTCTTTTGGCCCCGGGCGGTTATCTGTCCCGGAGCAAGGATGAAAAATCGTTAGGATCTAACGAAAAGTCAACGGCTAATATTATACCGGCAAGTTTTTCAAAAGTCAAGGGAAATCCCTTCTTTCTTGAAAGAAAGAAGCAAAGAACTTTTACCTCGCGCACCGCGGCTTGCGCCGCGCGCCCTCAGCGGGGGCCGGCAGCTTCCCGCCCGCGTATTTGCCGGGGCGGGGGAGGGGCCTCGTGTTTCGCTTTTTGAAAAAGGAAGCAAAGAACTTTTACTTCGCGCACCGGGGTGTGTGCCGCGCCACCAAGGGAATCACCCGCACCTTATGAGCGAGCGCCAGCGAGCGGGGCGCGACTTAAAAGTCTTTTGCCTACTTTTCTTCAGAAAAGTAGGTCAGAAAAGTAGGTCGAGGAGATGGACGGCGTTGGCGCCGCCCAGAAGGAGCCCCGCGGTGCAGCGGTTGCAGTAGGTCACCGCCAGAGGGGCGGTGAGTTTTTTTGCCTGCTCCGAGAATAAGCGGGCCTGTTCCTCTTGGGTGTAGTCGTAAAGGGGAACACCCGGGCGGCTCTCCACAAGAGCCCGGTTTTCCGGGAGGCGGGGCTCAAAGTGCAGGTTCCCGCAGAATACGGACTTTTCCCGGTTCTCCTCCATCTCCAGAATGGAGACGCCCATTTTCCGCAGGCAGGAACGTACCGCCTCGAAGATCTCCGGGTGGTCCCGGTCCCGCCAGCAGTCCTGCACGTTGACGGTGAGCCCCCGGCGGTCTGGCCAGGGAAAGTCCTCCTGAGCGTTCAGCCAGACAAATAGGTTTTGAAGCACCAGCCGGTTTTCCGGCTTTTGCTCCAAGGTCTCCCGGCAGGCCTGACAGAAGTAGAGAGCCGTGTCCCCCCTGGGATAGGGGGTCTTGTCACAGCGGCAGCAGCCCGCTACGGGCATTTTCTCCTTCATGTATGCCCGCAGTTTTTTGGCGGTTTCGGGGCTTGCCTTGGTAAAATTGCAGCTGGGAAAGTAGATAGTCCCCATGGAGCGCGCCTCCTCGCTTTTTTGGAAATGCCCCCGGCGGGGCCAGGGGCGGGGTTTACAGGTTTTCCCATGTCATAGGGACTGGCACAGTTCCTTCAGGTACGCCCGGAAGGCCTCGCCGATCTCCGGGTGTTTCAGGGCCACCTCCACGCTGGCCTGCATAATACCCAGCTTGTTGCCCATGTCGTAGCGGGTGCCGGTGAAGTCCACGGCCACCATCCCGTCCCGGCGGGCCAGTGTGCCCATGGCGTCTGTCAGCTGAATTTCCCCGCCGGCCCCGGGAGGGGTCTTGTCCAAAATGTCGAAGATCTCCGGGGGCAGCACGCACCGCCCCAAAATGGAGTACAGGGACATCTCCTGGCCCTTTTTGGGCTTTTCGATCATGTCCGTGCAGCGGAAGCAGTTGTCCCGGATGGGCTCCACCTTTAAGGAGGAGTACCGGCCGATCACCTCCGGGGCCACCTCCTTGACGCCCACCACGCCGCTGCCGAATTCCTCATAGGCCCGGATCAGCTGGCCGCAGGCAGGGTCCTCGCCCAGGATCACGTCGTCCCCGTAGAGGACGGCAAAGGGCTCGTCCCCCACAAACTCCCGGGCACAGCCGATGGCGTGGCCCAGGCCCTTGGTCTCCTTCTGGCGCACGTAGAAGATGTTCGCCAGCTGGGAGATGCCCACCACCTCGTTTAAAATGGCCTCCTTGGCCGGGTCCCCGGAGAGCCTGCGTTCCAGCTCGGGGGCCCGGTCAAAGTGGTCCTCCAAAAGGCCTTTGCCCCGGTTGGTGATGATGAGAATGTCCTCAATGCCCGAGGCGGCGGCCTCCTCCACAATATATTGGATGGCGGGCTTGTCCACAATGGGCAGCATCTCTTTGGGCATCACCTTGGTGGCGGGCAGCACCCGGGTGCCCAGCCCCGCGGCGGGGATGACGGCTTTGCGCACTTTTTTCATGGGGGTTTTCTCTCCTTTTTCTCTCCGAAAGGCCCGGGAAAGGGCGGCTTTTGGAACGCGTATTCCCTGGGGCGGGCCCCTTTACAGGGCTTACAGCCACAGGGGGATGTTCACTACGATCAGATAGCACACAAAAAGGCAAACGGCAATGGGTACGTTGACCCCGCCTCTCTCGTCCAGGGCGGCGGAGACGTCCCCGGCGCCGGGGGCCTTCACCGCGTGGGCGGTGCGCACGCAGTGGCGCATGTACATCTTGTTGCCCCGTACGCCCACAAAGAGCATCACCCCCAGCATCACCCCCAGGCAGAGCATGGGCAGGGAGAGCAGCAGGTAGAGGACAGGCCGCTCCATCAGGATCTGGGTGATGGCCAGCAGCTGGTCGTTTGTCAGGGCCATGGTCTGGGTCAGGTCGGCGCCCACTTCCTCCATCAGGTCCAGCATCAGGGGGGTGGCCACGAAGAGGTTGGCGCACAGGTAGCCGATGTACAGGGCGAACATGAGGGCGGTGACGATGGCCCCGTACTTGTACTGTTTGCGGTAGAGCATCCACGCCCCGGAAAAGAGGAAAGCGGTGAAGCTGAATTTGTTGCGGCCGGTCATCTTGATGTAGCGGAACACGGGCATATAGTAGCCGGTGTTCTGCTTGACCAGTTTAGAGGCGTCCCCAAAGGTGACGCCCGGGTCCAGCTCTTCCGCAGGGGAGACGCCGCCCATGGGGTCAAAGGCAAAGGGGGGCACGGCGCCCCCAAAGCCAGAGCGCTGCTGGGAGGCGCTGTCCCAAGAGGGCGGGGGCTGCCGGGAGGGCTCCTCCTTCAAAGAGGCGCCGCACCGGTTGCAGTACAGGGCGCTGTGGGCGTTCAAGGTGCCGCACACCGGGCACTCCTGGTCCTTGATCTCCGTCCGGGGGTCCGCAGGCTGGGGAGGCTCGGGGGGCTCCCAGGACTTGCCCTGCTGATGCAGGTCCTGAAAGACGCAGCTGCCCTTCTCCTGGTAGCAGGCTCGGTGGTAGGGCGCGCCGCACTCCGGGCACACGACGATGTCGTCCTCGGCGCGGAAGGGCTTTCCGCACACGGGGCATTTGATTCCGGTATAATCCAGCATACGATTGGTCCATTCCTTTTTCACAGCATTCAAAACATGGCTTTCCCTTATTTTACACGATTCCCCCCCAAAGCGCAACGAAAACCACAGGAATTTTCAGTCTGTTCACAACTGGGCCCCCGTCCCCCGGGCCGGGGCCGTACTTGACATTCTCCCCCGGGCCCGGGTATAATACAAATAACTATGGAATTTTGGAAAGGTTGTCCGTCATCTATGCTGCAATTTGAAGAATTGAAACGGGAACTGGAAGAACAGGAAAAGGCCCTGGAAGAGCTGGGCGGCGCCCTGGGTTTGGAGAAGCTCCGGGAAGAGGTGGACATGCTGGAGCACAAGTCCGCCGAGCCGGGCTTCTGGGACAATATGGAGCAGGCCCAAAAGGTCACCCAGCGCATGGCGGCCCTCAAGGGGAAGGACGAGGCCTATCAGAAGCTCCAGGCCCGGGCCGGGGACTGCATGGCCCTCATCGAGATGGGGGACGAGGCGGAAGACCTCTCCCTGGTGGAGGAGGCCAAGGGGGAGCTGGAGTCCATCAAAAACGAGATCGCCTCCATGCGCCTCTCCACCCTGCTGACAGGGGAATACGACAAGAACAACGCCATTCTCACCTTCCACGCGGGGTCTGGCGGCACCGAGGCCCAGGACTGGGCCGAGATGCTCTTCCGCATGTACAACCGCTGGGCGGAGCGCCACGGCTTCAAGGTCACCACCCTGGACTACCTGGACGGGGACGAGGCAGGCCTCAAAAGCGCCTCTGTCCTGGTGGAGGGGGAGAACGCCTACGGCTATTTAAAGAGCGAGGCCGGCGTCCACCGGCTGGTGCGGGTTTCCCCCTTTGACGCGGCGGGCCGGCGGCACACCTCTTTCAGCTCCCTGGAGGTCATGCCCGAAATGGAGCTGGACAACACCGTGGAGATCCCCCCCGAGGACATCAAGATGGAGGTTTACCGGGCCAGCGGCGCCGGCGGCCAGAAGGTCAACAAGACCTCCTCCGCCGTACGGCTGATCCACATCCCCACGGGGATCGTGGTTTCCTGCCAGGTGGAGCGCAGCCAGTATCAGAACCGGGAGGTGGCCATGAAGATGCTGGTCTCCAAGCTGGTGGAGATCAAGGAGCGGGAAAACCTGGAGAAGATCTCCGACATCAAGGGCGAGCAGAAGGAGATCACCTGGGGCAGCCAGATCCGCTCCTACGTGTTCATGCCCTACACCCTGGTCAAAGACCACCGCACCGGCTTTGAAACCGGCAACGTCAACGGCGTCATGGACGGGGACCTGGACGGCTTTATCAACGCCTACCTCACCGCCCAGAGCCAGGGCACCCTGGGCGAAAATATCGAATGAGAACACCCGCTTCTCCCCCCTGTGGGGGAGGGGCGGGCTTTTTGCCGCCTGGGGGGAAATCTGTGAAAGCCTTGCACATTTTCCCGATTCAGTGTATACTTCTCCTGTATACTGCCAAAAGCGCGGGGCGCTGCGGCGTTGGGGAATTTTTCACACGAGGAAAGGACAGATGGATATGAGCAAAAAAGTAGCGGTCATCATGGGCAGCGACAGCGACTTCCCGGTGCTGGCGCCGGCTGTCAAGCGCCTGAAGGGTTTCGGCATCCCGGTGGAGGTGCGGGTCATGTCCGCCCACCGCACGCCGGACGCGGCGGCGGAGTTCTCGAAAACCGCCCGGGAAAAGGGCTTCGGCGTCCTCATCGCCGCGGCGGGGAAAGCGGCCCACCTGGCGGGGGTGCTGGCGGCCCACACCACCCTGCCGGTCATCGGCGTCCCGGTGAAGTCCTCCACCTTGGATGGGCTGGACGCCCTGCTCTCCACCGTGCAGATGCCCTCGGGCATCCCGGTGGCCACCGTGGCCATTGACGGCGCGGACAACGCGGCCATCCTGGCCTGCCAGATGCTGGCCCTCTCCGACGGGGAGCTGGCCCAGAAGCTCTCCCAGATGAAGGAGGAGATGGTCCAGGGCGTCGCCCGGAAGAACGAGGCCCTCCAGGCCAAGGTGGCGGAGCTGTAAAAGCCCTGCGGGCCGGAATTTTTGTTTGCCGAATCGCCCCCTTTTTCAGGACGGGGCGGGAAAGGGGAATAGATCATGAAGAAATCTGTCATGCGCAAGTACGCCCAGCTGGCGGTGCGCCGGGGCGCCAACGTGCAAAAGGGCCAGGGGTGCGTCATCTACGCCCAGGTGGAGCAGGCCGAGTTTGCCCAGCTGGTGGCCGAAGAGGCCTACCGGGCTGGCGCCAAGTGGGTGGAGATGCGCTGGGCGGACCAGGTGTGCGCCAAGCTGAAGTACCGCCACGAGACAGTCACCCAGCTCTCCCGGGTGGAGGAGTGGGAAAAGGCCCGCATGCAGCACTATGTGGACCAGCTTCCCGCCATGATCCACATCGAGTCTGCGGACCCGGACGGCCTCAAGGGGGTCAGCGTGGAGAAGCTGCAAAAGACCAGCGCCGCCCGGGGCCTGGCCCTGAAGCCCTACCACGACGCCCTGGACAACAAATACCAGTGGTGCATTGTGGCCGTGCCCAGCAAAAAGTGGGCCAAGAAGGTGTTCCCGGGGGAGCGGGTCAGCGTGGCGGTGGAAAAGCTGTGGCAGGCCATCCTGGAGACCGTGCGGGTCACCGAGGACAACGACCCCGTGGCAGAGCGGGAGGCCCACGACAGGGAGCTCAAGGCCCACTGCGAAAAGCTCAACGCCCTCCAGCTGGACTACCTCCACTACGAGGCCCCCAACGGCACGGACTTCAAGTGCTGGCTCATCCCCGGGGCCCGGTGGCACGGGGGCGGCGACACCCTGCCGAACGGCGTCTTCTACGACCCCAACATGCCCACCGAAGAGGTGTTTACCTCTCCCATGCGGGGCCGCTGCGAGGGAACCCTGGTCTCCACCATGCCCCTTTCCTACCAAGGCATCCTGATCGACAAGTTCTCCGTCACCTTCCAAAACGGCAAGGCCGTCTCCTGTAAGGCCCAGCAGGGAGAGGCCCTGCTGGAGCGGATGCTCCGCGTGGACGAGGGGGCCTCCCTGTTGGGAGAGCTGGCCCTGGTCCCGGTGGATTCCCCCATTTTCCGCCAGGGCATCCTCTACTACAACACCCTGTTCGACGAGAACGCCGCCTGCCACGTGGCTCTGGGCCGGGGCTTCAACGAGGTGATCCCCGGCTTTGAGAACATGAGCCCCGAGGAACTCAAGGCAAAGGGCGTCAACGATTCCATCATCCATGTGGATTTCATGATCGGCTGCAAGGAGCTCTCCATCACCGGCTACACCCGGGACGGGCGGGCCGTTCAGATCTTTAAAGACGGGAGCTGGGCCCTGTAAGCCGCCTTCCCCAACGAGAGATAAGGAGGATTTTTCACCATGAACGAGGAAAACAAGCTGTCCCAGGCGGGAAGCGGGGAAATGAAAAGCTACAGCGACAGCTACAAGGCCGCCGGGGTGGACGTGACCGCCGGGTACGAATCTGTAGAGCTGATGAAAAAGCACGTCAAGCGCACGGTGATCCCCGGGGTGGTCTCGGGCATCGGCGGGTTCGGGGGCCTGTTCGCCCCGGACCTCTCCGGCATGGAGGAGCCGGTGCTGGTCTCCGGCACCGACGGCGTGGGCACCAAGCTGAAGATCGCCATGCTTCTGGATAAGCACGACACCATTGGCATCGACGCGGTGGCCATGTGCGTCAACGACGTGGTCTGCTGCGGTGCGAAGCCCCTGTTCTTCCTGGACTACATCGCCTGCGGGAAGAACTTCCCGGAGAAGATCGCCCAAATCGTCTCCGGCGTGGCCGAGGGCTGCGTCCAGTCCGGCTGCGCCCTCATCGGCGGGGAGACCGCCGAACACCCCGGCATGATGGCTCCCGACGATTACGACCTGGCAGGTTTCACCGTGGGCATTGTGGACAAGAAGAAAATCGTGGACGGCTCCCGCCTCCAGGCCGGGGACGTGCTTTTGGGGGTCAAGTCCTCCGGCGTCCACTCCAACGGCTTCTCCCTGGTGCGCAAGGTCTTTGGCATCGGCGAGGACGACGGGAAGAACAAGGAGATCGTAAACACCTACTACGACGAATTGGGCACTACCTTGGGGGAGACCCTGCTCACCCCCACCCGTATCTACGTAAAGCCCCTGCTGGCCGCTATGGAAAAGGCGGACGTCAAGGCCGTGTCCCACATCACCGGGGGCGGGTTCTATGAGAACATCCCCCGCATGATGAAAGAGGGCCTCACGGCCAAGGTGGAAAAGGCCAACGTCCCCGTGCTGCCCATCTTCGACCTGATCCAGAAGACTGGGAACATCCCCGAGCGGGACATGTTCAACACCTTCAACATGGGCGTCGGCCTGTGTGTGGCCGTCTCCCAAGAGACCGCCCAGGCCGCCTTGGACGCCTTCCGAGAGGCCGGGGAAGAGGCCGTCTTCCTGGGCGAAGTGGCAGAGGGCAGCGAGGGGGTCGTACTGTGCTGAACATCGGCGTGCTGGTGTCCGGCGGGGGCACCAACCTGCAAAAGCTCATCGACGCCGAAAGGGCCGGGCAGATCCAAAACGGGAAGCTCCGGGTGGTCATCGGCAGCAACCCGGACGCCTATGCCTTAAAGCGGGCGGAGCAGGCGGGTATCGAGCACTTCACCCTGCGCCGCAAGGACTACCCGGATGTGGAAACTTACAGCCAGGCCCTCATCGACGCCCTGAGGGAGCGGGAGATAGACCTGGTGGTGCTGGCGGGATTTCTCACCATCACCGGGGACAACTTTGTGGAGGCCTTCCGCAACCGGATCCTCAACGTCCACCCGGCCCTGCTGCCCTCCTTTGGGGGCAAGGGCTACTACGGTCTCCACGTCCACGAGGCGGCTTTGGCCCGGGGGGTCAAGGTCACCGGCGCCACAGTCCATTTTGTAAACGAGGTCTGCGACGGGGGCCCCATCATCCTGCAAAAGGCCGTGCAGGTCAAGGAGGGGGACACCCCCGAAACCCTCCAGCGCCGGGTGATGGAAGAGGCCGAGTGGATCCTCCTTCCCCGGGCCGTGTCCCTCTTCTGCGAAGGGAAGCTCTCCGTGGAGGACGGCGTGGTACACATCGCGGAATAAGAGAGACAGGTATACGCCTTCGGCGTTGCACATTTCGGAAGAAACAGCTCATTTCAGAGAGGAGTATCAGCATGAAACCAGTGGATCTCTACGGGGAGCTGGCGGGCAACAGCTATCCCGGCCGGGGCATCGTCATCGGCAGGAGCCAGGACGGCAAACAGGCCGTCGCCGCCTATTTCATCATGGGGCGCAGCGTCAACAGCCGCAACCGCATTTTTGCGGAGGAGCCCGACGGCATCCGCACCGAAGCCGCCGACCCCGCCAAAATGGAGGACCCCAGCCTCATCATCTACCATCCGGTGCGGCAGATCGGCCGGGGGCTCATCGTCACCAACGGGGACCAGACCGACACCATCCGGGACTTTCTGGAAAAGGGCCTCCTCTTTGAGCAGGCCCTGCGCACCCGGGAGTTCGAGCCCGACGGCCCCAACTGGACCCCCCGCATCTCCGGGCTGCTTTCCCCCGACGGCAGTTACAAGCTGTCCATTTTAAAGGCCGCCGACGAGGCCGGCACCGCCTGCCTGCGTCAGACCTTCGAGTATCCGGGCCAGGCGGGCCTGGGCCACTTCCTCCACACCTATCAGTGCGACGGCAGCCCCATCCCCTCCTTCGAGGGGGAGCCCACCCCCGTCACCATCGAAGGGGACATCGACGCTTTTACCAGCGGCCTGTGGGAGAGCCTGAACGAGGACAACAAGGTCTCCCTGTTTGTCCGGTATATTGACCTGGCCAGCGGCCAGGCCCAGACCAGGATCGTCAACAAGAATCAGTAAGGGAAAGGATGGAACAGTGATGGCCAACGAACTCACTTTGAAATACGGTTGCAACCCCAACCAGAAGCCCTCCAGGATCTTTATGAAGGACGGCGGCGAGCTGCCTGTCACCGTCTTAAACGGCAAGCCCGGGTATATCAACTTCCTGGACGCCCTGAACAGCTGGCAGCTGGTCAAGGAGCTGAAGGAGGCCACCGGCCTGCCTGCCGCCGCCTCCTTTAAGCACGTGAGCCCCGCGGGCGCCGCGGTGTACGTGCCCCTGTCCGACACCCTGAAGAAGATCTACTTCGTGGACGACCTGGAGCTGTCCCCCCTGGCCAGCGCCTATGCCGCCGCCCGTGGTGCGGACCGCATGTCCTCCTACGGGGACTGGGCCGCCCTCTCCGACGTGTGCGACAAGGAGACCGCCCTGCTCCTAAAGCGGGAGGTGTCCGACGGCGTCATCGCCCCCGGCTACACCGACGAGGCATTGGCCATCCTGAAGGAGAAGCGCAAGGGCGGCTACAACGTGGTGCAGATCGACCCCGCTTACAAGCCCGCCCCGGTGGAGCACAAGGACGTGTTCGGCGTCACCTTCGAGCAGGGGAGAAACGAGCTGAAGATCGACGAGAGCCTGCTCTCTGACCTGCCCACCCAGAACAAGACCCTCACCCCCGAGGAGAAGCGGGATCTGATCGTGTCCCTCATCACCTTGAAGTACACCCAGTCCAACTCCGTGTGCTACGTGAAGAACGGCCAGGCCATCGGCGTGGGGGCCGGCCAGCAGAGCCGTGTCCACTGCACCCGCCTGGCGGGCAACAAGGCGGACAACTGGTACCTGCGCCAGTGCCCCAAAGTGCTGAACCTGCCCTTTAAGCCGGGCACCCGCCGGGCCGATAGGGACAACACCATCGATGTGTACATCGGCGACGAGTACATGGACGTGCTGGCCGACGGCGCCTGGGAGCAGTTCTTCACCGAAAAGCCGGAGGTCTTTACCCGGGAGGAGCGCCGGGCCTGGCTGGACGGCCTGACCGGCGTGGCCCTGGGCAGCGACGCCTTCTTCCCCTTCGGGGACAACATCGAGCGGGCCCACAAGTCCGGCGTGACGGTCATCGCCCAGCCCGGCGGCTCCATCCGGGACGACCACGTCATCGCCACCTGCGACAAGTACAACATCGCCATGGCCTTTACGGGCATCCGCCTGTTCCACCACTGATGGCCGGGGGAAGAAGGAGCGGCAGGGCCGTTTTCTGGGACTGGGCCACCGTCTTTGCCCCCAAGGGGCCTTCCTGGGGCAAGTGCCTGTATCTGGCCCTGGGCCCCTGGGCCGCCCGCCTGGAGGTGACGGCGGCCCAGCTGGACAAGCGCCTCCCCAAAGCGCCCAAGGGGCTTTCCGGGGCGGCCTGGTGGGAGGAGCGTATCGCCGCCTGCGAGGGGCTTCTGCGGGAGCTGGGCCTGCCCGAGCCCTGGGTGGAGCTCTGCGCCCGGCGGGTGCGCACCGTGGCCCTGTGCCCGGCCCTCTGGACTGTGGCCGGGGGGGACGCCGCCCCCGCCCTGGCCTTGGCCTGTTACCAGGGCTGCGAGAATTACCTCATCGGCGACGCCCTGCCCGAGGCCCTGGGGCTGCTGCTGCGGCTGCACCTGGGGCAGTTCTTCGCCGGGGGGCTGGTGTCCGGCCAGGCGGGGGAGGAGGCGGACTCCCCAGGCTTGTTGCGCCGGGCCTGGGAGGCCGCGGGCCGGCCCTCTTACTGCTGGCTGGCGGGAGGTTCCCCCGCCCAGCAGGAGGAGGCCAAGTCCCTGGGCTGGCGCACCGCGAAAAAGACCGGGGACAAGGGCAGCGCGGACCTGGTGGTAGAGCGCTGGGCCCAGCTGGCCCAGTACCTGTGACCTGAGCTTACGAAAGGGGAGAGACCCATGAAAATTTTAGTCATCGGCAGCGGCGGGCGGGAGCACGCCATTGTCCGCAAGCTGAAAGAGAGCCCCCTGGTGGAGGCACTGTACTGCGCCCCGGGCAACGGGGGCATCAGCCGGGACGCGGAGTGCTTCCCGGTAAACGCCATGGACAAGGAGGGCATGCTGGCCCTGGCCAAGGAGAAAGGGGTGGACCTGGTGTTCGTGGCCCCGGACGACCCCCTGGCCGCGGGCATGGTGGATGATTTGGAGGCCGCGGGCTTCCCCTGCTTTGGGCCCAACGCCGCCGCCGCCCAGATCGAAGCCAGCAAGGTGTTCTCCAAAAACCTGATGAAGAAGTACCATATCCCCACCGCGGGGTACGAGGTGTTTT
>CALWIE010000043.1 GCA_944380625.1 uncultured Clostridia bacterium | reverse complement strand
TGTTCAGCATTCTGGAAGTGTAGATGGTCTCTG
Source organism: uncultured Clostridia bacterium (assembly GCA_944380625.1). Next base: position 11,070 of record CALWIE010000043.1, on the reverse strand, counting down.
CTTTTCTGCTCATTGTGTAACTACCCCTTTCGTAGATTCAGCTGGGCGTCTTGCTTTTTTCTCTCACCTCAGCTTACGGCCTTAGTATAAACCCGGTTTATAAACTTGTCAAGGGGTTTATAAAAAATTTTCTGAAGAATTTACGGAATTTAGGCCATGTACAAAAATCACCCCCCAAACCCGGCCTTTTTAGCCACTTTGGGGGGCGTTTGTTTTCTCTTTGTGAAGTTTTCAGCTGTTTTTCGTTAAATCCCGCACGCTGTCCCGCTCCACCAGCTCGGTGGGGAGCTCATATTTTACACAGGGGTCGCCGATCCCCAGCTTTTTCATGCGCCGCAGGTTCTCCAGCAGCATCACGCATTCCCGGCCCATCAGGTGCCGGTAGTTTTTCACGCTGGTCAAATTGGGCTCGATCATAGTGCAGATGGACCGGTTGTCAAAGCCCACCACCGACACGTCGTCCGGCACCTTGAGGCCCAGCCGCTGCAGGGCTTTCACTGCCCGCCAGGCCTGCCGGTCGTTCTCCCCCACCAGGGCGGTGGGCATCCGGTCCACGGCCTTCAGGGCCTCCACCAAAGGCTCCGGGGCGGAGAGGTCCTCTGTGGGGGTGGCTTTAAAATAGTATTCCCGCCGGTCCTCCAGGCCAAATTCCCGCAAAGCCTGGTGGAAGCAGCGCCGCCGCTCCAGCTGGGAGTCGTGGTCCCACCCGCTGTACACATAGCCGATGTCCCGGTGGCCCTTATCCTTTAAATACTTCACCACACTGAAAATGCCCTGTTCGTTGTTCACGCAGACGCTGCTGGTGCGCAGGTCCGGCCGGTAGGAGTCCACAAACACACAGGGGATGTCCAGGCTGCGCACGTCCCGGAGGATGTTCTCGTCCAGGTTGTTGGCCTGGACGATGGTGCCGATCACCTCGCCGCTGTTTTCCAGCAGCTGCCGGAGGTTGGCGTTGCCCCGGAAGCTCATATGCAGCACCACCAGGTTGTAGTTGCTGTCCCGGGCCTCCATTTCGGCGCCCTCCAGCACGGCGGGGTAAAAGGCGAACCGGTCGTTGGACTCGTCGCAGCTGGTGTAGATCAGGTAGGCAATGGACGCCCGGGACTGGCCGTGGCCCGCAGGGGCGCTGGGGGCGTGCAGCCCTCCCGACAGCATATCCCCATAGCCCAGGTCCTTGATTTGTTCAATTAACGAATGGCGCAGGGACTGGCTCACCCCCGGTTTGTTGTTGAGCACCAGGGAGATCGTGGCCGGCGAGACGCCCAGTTTTTTCGCCAGATCTTTTGCTTTCATAGAAACGACACCACACAAAAAGCAGAAAACCCACTTTATAAATTTTCATAAACATTATACCGCATTTATTTAAAAATGCAACCTAAAATGGACAATTTGCGTGGAAAATTTTGGACCCGACATCATTTTATGGGCAAATAGAAAAAACTTCGTCGTATATCACTAAAATATAAATCTCGAATTTAGGCAGGGTGCCGCCCGTGCCGAAAACAAAAAGACCGATTTGGCGGTTTTTACAAAAGAAAAAACGCGCCGGGGAAGAGGGCCCGGCGCGCTTGCAGGACAGGGGCTTTGTAATTGCAAATCGCGGTTACAACTGGGGGTAAATCTCGTCGAAGACGGCCCGGTTCAGGGCGGGGGTGTCCCGGCATTCGCACACCAGGGTGACCACCGCGTCCTTGTCCCGGCAGAGGATGGACCACTGGCCGTATTTCCCGTCCGCCCGGAAGGTGCCCTGCTCCCCGGCCCAGAACAGGTATCCGTAGCCCTGGGCGCCGTTCTCCACCTGCTTGGAGGTGCTCTGGGCCACCCACTCCGGCGAGAGGAGCTGCCGGCCGTTCCAGCTTCCCTTTTGCAGGTAGAACAGCCCGAAGATGTGGAGCTCCGACAGGGTCAGGAACAGGCCGCCTGCCCCGAAGGTGCGCCCCAGGGGGTCCGTTTCCCAGGTGGGGCGGGGGATGCCCAGGTGGTCAAAGAGCCGGGGCGTCAAGTAGGAGACCAGGTCGCACCCCGCCCGGCGCTGGACCAAGATCCCCGCCAGGTACGGCCCTACGTTGTTGTAGAGGAATTTTGTCCCCGGCAGGTCGGTAAAGGGCTGGGAGAGGGCCAGCTTCACCCAGTCCCGCTCCTTGTAAAGGGGCCGCTGGGCGCCCATCAGGAAGGGTTTTCCCTGGCCCAGGCACATGGTCAAAAGGTCCCGCACCGTGGCCTTTTCCAGGCTTTCCCCCACCTGCTCCGGCAGGTCTTTAAAAAAGGCATCCACCAGCCGCTCCTCCAGGGAGAGCAGCCCCTCCTGCACCGCAAAGCCCACCGCGCAGGAGGTAAAGCTCTTGCTGGCGGAGTACACGTTGCGCCGGCACTCCTCGTCCCAGGTTTTGTAGGCGAGCTCCTTCCCCCGCTGGGTGACTTTCAGCCCCAGTACGCCCAGGGCTTTGGCTTTGGGTTCAAAGGTTTCCAGGTTCATCATGGCTCCCACTCCTTTTTAAAAATGGAACTCTTTTCCCCATTATAGCGGCAAAAAAGCCCCAGCGCAAGGAAAACGCATAAACGCCTCCCGGCCGGGAAAACTAGCCCTGTAAGGCGGCGGCGCCGCCTTGCGGAAATCTCTCTGAAAACGAGGTGCCTTGTATGAACCGTTTGGAATGTCAGGTGGAAAGCTGCCAGCACAACCAGCACAGCCGGTGCTGCCTGGCGGGGATCCAGGTGGACGGCCCATCCGCCCGGGAGAGCAGCCAGACCTGCTGCGCCTCCTATGAGGAGCGCCGCCCCGGCTCTCCCCAGAACGCCGCGGGGCAAAACCCCGCCGTGGAGACGGACATCCAGTGCCGGGTGAGAAGCTGCGCTTACAACAGCCACAGCCGCTGCCAGGCCCAGTCCGTGTGTGTGGACTGCTGCTGCGGGGATGTCTCCTCCAAAAGCGGCACCCAGTGCCGCACCTTCCAGAACAAGTAAGGCAAAAGCGGCTTGGAGGGCGCTCCGGGCCGCTTCCCTTTTTAGGCGCCCGGGGGCGGGGGAGAAAGGCTTGGCAAGGGCGGGCCCCTGTGGTATAATCGTACCAGACTGCGGCCCAGGCCGGGAAATGAGGAATTGACGTGAGCATTCAACTGATCGCCTTTGATTTGGACGGCACCGCCCTGACGGAGCACAAGTACCTCTCCCAGGGGAACCGCCAAGCCCTGGAGGAGGCGGCCCGGAAAGGGGCGGCCCTGGTTCCCGCCTCCGGCCGGATGAAGGACTTTCTCCCACCGGAGATCACCTCCATCCCAGGGGTGCGGTACGCCATCACCGCCAACGGCGCCGGGGTGTACGACCTCGAGACGGGAGAGGCCGTCCACCAGGCTTTGATCCCTTCTGAGAAGGCCCTGGAGGTCCAGGCCCTTTTGGACCAGTACGACCTGTTTGTGGAGTACTACAAGGACGTCAGGGCGGCCACCCGCCGTGGGGACCCAGAGCGGGCCGTCTCCCATTACGGCTTCCCGGAGTACAAGCTCCACTTCCTCACCAAGGACTACCGGCTGACGGACAACCTCTCCCAAATGCTGCGGGAGACCCGCCTGTGCCCGGAGAAGATCAACCTCCCGTACCTGCCCCCTCCCCAGCTCCACCGGGAGGTGTGGCAGCGGCTCGAGGCCCTGGGAGGCTTGGCCCTCACCTCCTCCATCCCGGACAACATCGAGATCAACGCCGAAAACGCGGACAAGGGCAGGGCCCTGGAGGCCCTGGCCGGGCGCCTCTCCATTCCCCGGGAAAACATCCTGGCCCTGGGGGACAACGGCAACGACCTGACCATGCTCCAATACGCCGGGGTGTCCGTCTGCATGGGGGACGGCTCCCCCGAGGCGAAGGCCGCCGCGAAATACCTGTGCGCCCCCCACACAGAGGACGGCCTGGCCCAGGCTGTCCGCCGCTTTGTCCTGGAGGGGGAGTAAAGGGCGCAAAAAAGGACCGGGAGTCTTCCCGGCCCTTTCTTTTTGGCTTTTTACCCCTTGTTTTGAATGTACTCGTCGATGGCCGTGGCAGCGGTCTTGCCGGCGCCCATGGCCAGAATCACCGTGGCGGCGCCGGTCACCGCGTCGCCCCCGGCGTACACGGCCTCCCGGCTGGTCAGGCCCGTTCCCTCGTCCACGATGATGCCGCCCCACCGCTGGGTCTCCAGCCCCTGGGTGGTGGACTTGATCAGCGGGTTGGGGGAGGTGCCGATGGCCATGATGACGCAGTCCACTTCCAGCACAAACTCGCTGCCGGGGACCTCCACAGGCCGCCGCCGCCCAGAGGCGTCGGGCTCGCCCAGCTCCATGCGGATGCACTCCATGCCCTGCACATTGCCGTTTTCGTCCCCTAAAATCCGGGTGGGGTTGTTCAGCAGCCGGAAGACGATGCCCTCCTCCTTGGCGTGCTCCACCTCCTCGGCCCGGGCGGGCAGCTCTTTCTCACTGCGCCGGTACACAATGGAGACCTCCTCGGCCCCCAGGCGTTTGGCGCACCGGGCGGCGTCCATGGCCACGTTGCCGCCGCCCACCACCGCCACCCGGCGGGCCCGTTCCACAGGGGTGTCGCTGCCGGGAAGGTAGGCCTTCATCAGGTTGACGCGGGTGAGGAACTCGTTGGCGGAGTAGACCCCCTTCAGGTTTTCCCCGGGGATGTTCATAAACCGGGGCAGTCCCGCCCCGGAGCCGATGAACACAGCCTCATACCCCTGCTCCAGCAGCTCGTCGACAGAGAGCACCCGGCCGATGACCATGTTGGTCTGCACGTCCACGCCCAGGGCCTTCAGGGTGTCGATCTCCTTCTGCACAATGTCCTTGGGCAGCCGGAACTCGGGAATGCCGTAGACCAGCACCCCGCCGGCGGTGTGCAGCGCCTCGAACACGGTGACCTCGTACCCCTTCTTGGCCAGGTCCCCGGCGCAGGTCAGCCCCGAGGGGCCAGAGCCGACAACAGCCACCCGGTGGCCGTTGGGGGCGGGCTTTTTCGGGGCGGCGGCCCCGTGGGCGTTGTGCCAGTCGGCCACAAAGCGCTCCAGCCGGCCGATGGCCACCGGCTCTCCCTTGATGCCCCGCACGCACTTTTGCTCGCACTGGGTCTCCTGGGGACACACCCGTCCGCACACGGCGGGCAGGCTGCTCTGCTGGGTGATGATCTGGTAGGCCCCCTCAAAGTCCCCTTCGGCCACCTTTCTGATGAACTCCGGGATGTGGATGCCCACCGGGCACCCGGAGACGCAGGGCTTGTTCTTGCAGTGCAGGCACCGCTGGGCCTCGTCCAGGGCCTGCTCCTGAGTGTAGCCCAGGGCCACTTCTAAAAAGTTTTTGTTCCGCACGTCCGGCGCCTGGGAGGGCATCTCGTTTTTCTTCAAAGACATGTTGGGCATCTCACTGTACCTCCTTGCGGAAGAGATTGCAGGTCTCCTCATAGGCGTGGCGCTCAAAGTCCCGGTACATGGTGCCCCGGGCCATGGCCTCGTCAAAGTCCACCTCAAAGCCGTCGAAGTCCGGCCCGTCCACGCAGGCGAACTTGGTTTTCCCGCCCACGGTCAGGCGGCAGCCGCCGCACATGCCCGTGCCGTCGATCATGATGGGGTTCATGCTCACCACTGTTTTGATGTTGTGCTCTTTCGTGAGCTTCGTGACAAACTTCATCATCACCAGGGGCCCGATGGCGATGACCTCGTCATAGGTCTCGCCCTCGCCGATGAGCTTCTCCAGGGCGCCTGTCACAAGGCCCTTCTCCCCCCAGGAGCCGTCGTCCGTCATCATGACGAACTTGTCGCTGACCGCCCGGAACTCCTCCTCCAGGATGACCAGATCCCGGTTGCGGAAGCCCACAATGGAGTGGACCTCCGCCCCCTGCTCATGGAGCTTCTTCGCCACAGGATAGGCGATGGCGCAGCCCACGCCCCCGCCGATGACGGCCACCTTCTTCAGGCCCTCGGTTTCCGAGGGCCTGCCCAGAGGGCCCACAAAGTCCTGGAGGCAGTCGCCCTCCTCCAGGTGGTTGAGCTTTTCCGTGGTGGCGCCCACAATCTGGAAAATAATGGTCACAGTGCCCTTTTCCCGGTCGAAATCCGCCACAGTCAGGGGGATCCGTTCGCCCTTTTCGTCCACCCGCAGGATGATAAACTGCCCCGGCTCCGCCTTTTTGGCGACTAAGGGGGCGTCGATCTCCATCCGGGTGACGGTGGGGTTGAGCACCTGTTTTTTCACAATACGGTACATAGCGCAAAACTCCTTTATAGGGGGCGGCTCTGAAAAAAACGCAGCTTTGTGCCGCCCCTCTTGCATGACTCTTTCTATTATACGGGAAACCGCCGGGTTTTTCAATGTTTTTTTGCAGCGCCCGCCAGAGGGCTCTGCACGCCTGACGCCCCGGCCCTTACAGCTTCCCCAAGACCCGCCCCTGGCATTCCAGCCGGTCGTAGGGCCCCACGGGGATGGGGGCGTACCGGGTGTTGAAGGACAGCAGCTGCCGGTGGCCCAGCTGCTTGATGTAGCCCTCGCCGTTGAAGGCGAACACCCCCACCTCCCCCTCCCGCAGGCCGGTGCCGTCCAGCCGCTGGATGAAGACGATGTCCCCGTCCTTGTAGGCGGGCTCCATGCTGTCCCCGCTCACCCGCAGGCAGCAGTGGGCGTTTTCCGGCACCCGCTCTGTGGGGATCTCCAGCTTGGTGGTGTAGTAGGTGTCCCCCAGGGGCTCGCCGGTGCCCGCGGACACCGCCAGGTCGTACAGGTTGATGTAGGTGATCCACCCCTTCTGCTCCCGCTGGGCCTGGCGGGTCATGCGCTGGTGCTCCGTTTCCAGCAGGCCGTCCACGGCCCGCTTCCCATACAGGTCCAGGGCCCGGTACTTTTCCAGCTGCCGCATCTCCCCAAAGCTCACAGAAAAGCCCAGGGCCTTGGCGTAGTTGGGGTCGGTGAGCTCCTCCCGCAGGAAAAAGTCCGCCGTGGTGCCGAAAAAGTCCGCCAGCTTCCCCGCGGTGGAGAGCTGCAGCCCGTCGTAGCCCCGCTTGTACCAGTTGTCGATGGTGGTGTAGGGGATGCCGCTGCGCAGGGAGAGGGTCCGCCGGTTCAGCCCATCCCGCTCCAAAAGAAAGTCCAGTTTCTCCAAAAAATGCAAAAGGGTCACCTGCCTTCTGTTTTTCTAAGGATACCACAAGGTGAGGAAATCCGTCAAGTAAAAATACTCATTTGGAGAAACTTGTTCTTGACAAAAACTCATATGAGTAATAAAATGAAGATAGGACCCACAAAATCACTCACATGAGCGCAGGGCCCGTTTGCAAAAAAGGAGAAAGGGGAGGAGAACAATCGATGGATTATGCAACCATGGCCCAGGGCTACCTGGAAGAGGTGGCCCGTCTGGACCGGCGCATCGCCCAGCTACGCCAAGAGGGGAAAACCAGCCGGGAGGGGGATCTGTGGCCCCGCATCGGGAAGCTTTTGGAGATCCGGGACGACCTGCGGGTGACGGCCCATGTGCTCCAGCGCCGGGCGGCCCGCTCCCTGTGACCCGGGCCCTGTTCGAGCAGGCGCCCTTCCTGCGGGAGGAGCTGGCGGCCCTGGGCAGCCGCCCGGAGGCCCAGGGCCGGGCCCGGCAGCTGCGGGACCTATTGGGGGCGCTGGAGTCCCTGGCGGAGGGCCTGCCGGACCCCAAGGCCCGGATCATCGCCCGGAAGGTGCTGGAGCACGGGGGCCCCGTCCCCTGGAAGCAGGTGGTGGCGGAGCTGGGCTACCGGTGGACGGTGGGCAAGGCCCGCTACGCCTACAGCCGGGTGTGCCGCCGCTGTTTTCCCAGGGAGGGGGGAGAGCCCCATGGGCGATAGGAAAGGGGCTTGTCCCCCAGGCGTGGAAAGGGGGTGGCCGCTGTGGCAAAGGGGCGCGTCCCCCGCACGCCCCGAGGGGTGGGGCGGGCGGTGAGCCAGTACTTTCAAAGCTGCGCCCAGGGGGAGCGCCAGCCCACCGTGACGGGCCTGGCCCTGGCCCTGGGCTTTTCCGGCCGGGAGGAGCTGCGGCGGCTCCTGGCCCAAGAGGGGGATTCCCCCCTGGGGAGCCTCCTGGCCCGGGCCTGCTCCCAGGTGGAGGAGGAGAACCTCCAGGCCGTCTACCGGAGGGACACCTCCTCCGGGGCCAAATTCATCCTGCAAAGCTGCTTCGGCTACGGGGAGAAAGAGCTTCCGGACCTGGGGCCCATCACGGTCCAGGTGGAAGGGGAGGAGGGGTGATATGCGCCGGGTGACCATTCCCCAAAAGGCCTTCAACCCCGCCTTCCTTCCCTTTTTGGAGGACCAGTCCCACCGCTATCTGGTGCTGTACGGCGGGGCTGGCTCGGGAAAGAGCGTGTTCGCGGTGCAGCGGTTCCTCTACCGGCTGCTGGGGCTTCCCCTGTGCAACGTCCTGGTGGTGCGGGCTGTGGCGGCCACCCACCGGGACTCCACCTACGCCCTGTTCCGGCAGGTCATCCAGAGGTGGGGGCTGGGGGAGCTGTTCACCTGCCGGGAGTCCGACCTGCGGATCACCTGCGCCAACGGCAACGCCGTAATCTTCAAGGGCCTGGACGACGCGGAGAAGCTCAAGTCCCTCACCTTCCCCAAAGGGGAGCTGACGGACGTCTGGGTGGAGGAGGCTTCGGAGATCTCCGAAGGGGACTTCAACCAGTTGGATGTGCGCCTGCGGGGCAGAGGGGCCCACAAGCAGATGGTCCTCACCTTCAACCCGGTCAGCGCCCGCCACTGGCTCAAGAGGCGCTTTTTCGACCGGGAAGACCCCCGGGCTGCGGTGATGAAATCCACCTACCGGGACAACCGCTTCCTGGACGGGGACTACAAGGCCACCCTGGAGAGCTACCGGGACACCGACCCCTACTACTACGCCGTCTACTGCCTGGGGGAGTGGGGCGTCCTGGGGCAGAGCCTTTTCGACGCCCGGCAGGTCAGCCGGCGCCTGGGGGAGCTTCCGGGCCCGGTAAAGCGGGGGGAGTTCACCATTTCCTCCCGCTACAGCCCCCAGGCGGAGGCCGTCCTCTTGGACAGGGCCTCCCTCCGGTGGGTGGATTCCCCCACAGGGCCTGTACAGGTCTACCGGGAGCCGGAACCGGAGGGGGACTACATCCTGGGGGCGGACACCGCCGGGGAGGGCTCGGACTTCAACGTGGCCCAGGTGATCGACCGGCGCACCGGCCGGCAGGTGTGTACCCTCCGGGGCCAGATGGACGAGGACCTGTTTGCCCGCCAGCTCTACTGCTTGGGGACCTGGTACAACACCGCCCTCCTGGCCGTGGAGGCCAACTTCTCCAGCTACCCCATTCGGGAGCTGGAGCGGCTGGGCTATCCCCGCCAGTATGTGCGCCAGACAGAGGACAGCTTCACCCACCGGCCCACCCAGAGCTACGGCTTTAAGACCACCAGCGTCACCCGGCCCCTGCTCATCGCCGGGCTGGTGGAGGTGGTCCGGGACCACCCGGAGTGGCTCAACGACCGGGACACCCTGGAGGAGATGCTCACCTTTGTCCGCAACCAGAGGGGCCGGCCCGAGGCCCAGCAGGGGGCCCACGACGACTGCGTCATGGCCCTGGGCATCGCCTATTGCGTCCGGGCCCAGGCCCAGGGCCCGGCGGGGGCGGGGGCGTCCTCGCCTTTTGTCTCCATAGGAAGGGGGGAAGAGGGATGGACCAGTGGACGGTGGTGACAAGCCTCTCGGTGCTGGCGGCCCTGACCGCCGCGGTGGCGGGCCCCATCGTAAAGCTCAACGGGACGATCTCCCGGCTCTCCGCCATCCTGGAGCACGTCCTCCACCGGCTGGACAAGCTGGAGGGGGAAGACCAGAGGCTGCGGGCCCGGGAGGAAGACCTGGAGCGGCGGCTCTCGGGGCGCTTCAATCAGCAGGAAAAACGCCTGGGCCGGTGCGAGAACCGCCTGGCCCTGCTAGAGGGAAAGAGAGGAGGAAGACATGGCGTCGATCAATTGGAAGGTGCGCCTTAAAAACCCCCTGTTTTGGGCCCAGGTGGGGGCGGCGGTGCTCAGCCCCATCCTGGTGGGCCTGGGGGTCCAGTGGGAGGAGGTCACCACCTGGGCGGCCCTGTGGGACGCCCTTGTAAAGGCGGCCCAAAACCCGGTGATCGTGGCGGCGGTGCTCGGCTCCCTGTGGAGCGCGGTCACCGACCCCACTACCGCCGGCCTGGGGGATAGCGAGCAGGCCCTTTCCTACACCCGCCCCAAGGGGAAAGGGGAATAAGGGGAAAGGGGAATAGAGCGCGCAAAAAAGGACATGGGAGTTTCCCATGTCCTTTTTCTGTGTGGCGCTGTCACAGGGGCAGATACCCCACCTTTTTCATCACCTTTTGGAGCGTCCTGCGGGCGATGCGTTCCGCCTTGGGGGCGTTGTCCTTAAAGCACTGCTCTAAGTAGGCCTTGTCCCCGGCCAGCTCTTTAAAGCGGGCCTGGATGGGCCGCAGCTCTTCGATGACGGCCTCGGCCACGGCGGGCTTGAAGTCCCCGTAGCCCTTGCCCGCAAACTCCGCCTCGATCTCCTCCATGGACTTGCCGGTGACGCAGGAGTAGATCCCCATCAGGTTGGAGACCCCGGGCTTTGCCTCCGGGTCAAAGCGCACGGTGGCGTCGGAGTCGGTCACCGCCCGCTTGAACTTGCGCATCACCGTGTCCGGGTCGTCCAGCACAGTGATAAAGGCGTTCACGTTCTCGTCGGATTTGCTCATCTGCCGGGTGGGGTCCTGCAAGCTCATAATCCGGGCCCCGTGTTTGGGGATGATGGGTTCCGGCACGGTGAAGGTGGGGCTGTACAGGCCGTTAAAGCGCTCGGCGATGTTCCGGGTAAGCTCCAGGTGCTGCTTCTGGTCGGCGCCCACAGGGACGTAGTCCGCCTGGTAGAGGAGGATGTCCGCGGCCATCAGGCAGGGGTAGGTAAACAGCCCGGCGTTGATGTTGTCCGCGTGTTTTGCGGACTTGTCCTTGAACTGGGTCATCCGGGAGAGCTCACCGAACTGGGTGTAGCAGCTGAGCACCCAGGAGAGCTCTGCATGGGTCTTGACCTGGCTCTGGATAAAGGT
>CALWIE010000042.1 GCA_944380625.1 uncultured Clostridia bacterium | reverse complement strand
TGGTGCCCCGGGCGGAGATCGAGGGCGAGATGGGCGACTCCCACGTGGGCCTGCAGGCCCGGCTGATGAGCCAGGCCCTGCGCAAGCTGGCCGGCGCCATCTCCAAGTCCAACTGCGTGGCCATCTTTATCAACCAGCTGCGGGAAAAGGTGGGCGTCATCTACGGCAACCCGGAGGTCACCCCCGGGGGCCGGGCCCTGAAGTTCTACTCCTCGGTGCGCATTGAGGTGCGCAAAGCCGAGGCCATCAAGTCCGGCACCGACGTCATCGGCAACCGCACCCGGGCCAAGGTGGTGAAGAACAAGATTGCCCCGCCCTTCCGCACGGCGGAGTTCGATGTGATGTACGGCACCGGCATCTCCCGCACTGGGGAGCTTTTGGACATTGCCGTAAAGCTGGAGATCGTCCAGAAGTCCGGGGCCTGGTTCTCCTACAACGGGGAGCGCATCGGCCAGGGCCGGGACAACTCCAAGGAGTTTTTGGCCACCCACCCCGACGTGGCCGACGAGATCGAGCAGAAGGTCCGGGAGAACGTGGACAAGCTCTACGACAAGCTGCCCGGCCGCCCCGCCCCCCGGGAGGCCGCCCGGCCGGTGGAGATGCCCTCCCCCGAGGAGGCCCCCGCCGCCCCCGCCCCCCAGAACAAGGCGGCGGCCAAGAAGAGCATCGACATCACGGTGGATGACGACTGATGGAGCTCACCGCCGCCGAGCCCCGGCGCAAGGGCCTTGTCCAGCTGTTTTTGGACGGGGAGCCGGGGCCCAAGATCGACCGGGAGGTGTTTTTGCTCTCCCGGCTAAAGCCCGGCGACCAGGTGGACGAGGAGGCCCTGGAGGAGCTGACCCAGGCCTCGGACGCCCGGCGGGCCCGGGAGAAGGCCCTGTACCTTTTGGAGCACCGCAGCCACAGCAAACGGGAGCTCACCGAGAAGGTGGCCCGTACGGCGGCCTCCCGGGAGGCTGCCCAGGCCGCGGCGGACAAGCTGGAGGAGATGGGCCTTTTGGACGACCGGGCCTATGCCCGGGGCCTTGCCCGGGAGCTGTTTGGCCGCAAGCGCTACGGCGCCCGGCGGGTGGAGCAGGAGCTCCGGCGAAAGGGGATCGGCCGGGAGATCATAGGGGAAGTCCTGGAGGAGTACGGGGACGAAGCCGGCGCCCGGGAGGCCATGGCCCAGGTGCTGGAGCGGCGCTATCCCGCCTGGCGGGAGGACGAGAAGACCCGCCGCCGGGCTGTGGCCGCCCTGCAGCGGATGGGCTATCCCTACGACCAGGTGCGCTCCCTGCTGGAGGAACTGGCCGGGGAGGAATGGTGAGGCTTTTTGGGGCCGCCGCGGTTTGCGCGGCGGCCCTTTCGCCTTTTTGGAGGCCCGGGAGGGGGATTTTGAAAAAAATAGCCGGTAGCTAAAACTAACCGAGTCCTCCTGCCTTGACAAGCCCAGGGGTGAGCCAGTATAATCAAGCAAGAAACTATACTGATTCAGTATACTTTCCGGGAAGGCTTCTGGAAAGTGTGGCTGGGGTCTTTTGAGAGAGGAGGGGCGGTCTGTTTTGAGCGAACCCATTTTGCGGCTGCGGGGCATCACCAAGAGCTTTGGGGACACGCCGGTGCTCCGGGGCGTCGACCTGGAGGCCCGGCAGGGGGAGTTTATCACCCTGCTGGGGTCCTCCGGCTGCGGCAAAACCACCACCCTGCGGATCATCGCCGGGCTGGAGGAGCCCGACGGGGGCCAGGTCCTTTTGGAGGGCAGGGACATGGCCGGCGTGGAGCCCAACCGCCGGGATGTGAACACAGTGTTCCAAAACTACGCCCTGTTCCCCCACATGAACGTGGAGCAGAACGTGGGCTACGCCCTAAAGCTCCGCCGGCGCCCCAAGGAGGAGGTCCGGGCGGAGGTGAAAAAGATGCTGGAGCTGGTGCAGCTTTCCGGCTTTGAAAAGCGCAGGCCCTCGGAGCTCTCCGGCGGGCAGAAGCAGCGGGTGGCCATCGCCCGGGCCCTCATCAACCGGCCCAAGCTCCTCCTGCTGGACGAGCCTCTGGGGGCCCTGGACCTTCAGCTGCGCCGGCAGATGCAGCAGGAGCTCAAGCGCCTGCAAAAGAAGCTGGAGGTCACCTTTATCTACATCACCCACGACCAGGAGGAGGCCCTGAACATGTCCGACCGGATCGCCGTGATGCGGGCGGGCAGGCTGGAGCAGGTGGGCACCCCCAGCCAGGTGTACGACTCCCCCAAGACAGCCTACGTGGCCCAGTTTGTGGGCGCGGCCAACATCGTCCGGGGGACGGTGGAGTCGGTGGAAGGGGGGCTGGCCCGGATTTCGGCGGCGGGGGGCAAGGCCTCCTTTGCCTGCCGGGGCCTCCCCTTTGCCCCGGGGGACCCGGCCGCCCTTGCCATCCGGGGGGAGCAGGCCCAGGTGCGCCAGGGCCGGGAGGGCCCCGGCCTTCCCGGGGTGGTAAAGGAGAAGAGCTTCGCCGGGGGGATGCTGCGCATCGCGGTGGAGCTTTCCGGCGGCGGGGAGTTTGTGTGCAGCCGCCACGGCATCGACTGGGAGCTGGCCCCCGGGGACCAGGTGCTGGTGGACTGGGCCCCGGAGCACGCCTGCCCGGTGGACGCGGAGGGAGGCGAGGGCCATGGCTAAGGCCGCTGCCTCCCAGAGGAGGAAAAAGCCCCGGGGGGAGGCTTTGACCCTTTTGCCCCTGTACCTGTTTACCCTGCTGTTTTGGTGGGACCCCTGGTGTACATGGTGGTCCTGAGCTTTATGACCCGGGCGGAGACCTGGGGCGTGGTGCCGGAGTTCACCCTGGAAAACTACCGGGACATTGGGGAGCCGGTGTATTTGGAGACCTTTTGGGAGTCTCTGAAGCTGGCGGCGGTGACCACGGTGCTGGTGATCGCCATCGGCTACCCCTTCGGCTACTTTATGGCGAAGCTGGGCCCCAAGGGGAAAAAGCGGACCATGCTCCTTTTGATGATCCCCTTTTGGACCAGCTCCCTGATCCGGCTGTACGGGTGGATTATCATCTTCCGGGCAGGGGGCGTGCTGGACTCCGCGCTGACGGCCCTGCACATTACAGAGGAGCCCCTAAAGCTTTTGTACACCTATCCGGCGGTGGTGGTGGGCATGGTGTACGCCCTGCTGCCCTTTATGATCTTCGCGGTGTACTCCAGCGCCGAAAAGCTGGACTTTGCCCTGGTGGAGGCCGCCCGGGACCTGGGGGCCTCCCCGATGAGGGCCTTTCTCACCGTCACCTTGAAGCTCACCCTGCCCGGGCTGCTGTCCGGGGTGGTGCTGACCTTTGTGCCCAGTATGGGGCTGTTCTTCATCGCGGACATCCTGGGGGGCAACAAGGTGGTGCTGGTGGGCAACCTGATCCAGTCGGCCCTGATGAAGGCCCACAACTGGCCCTTCGCGGCGGCCCTCTCTGTGGCGCTGATGCTTTTGACCACCCTGATCATCTGGCTGTACCGGAAGGTTTCCGGCGTGAAGGACCTGGAAGGGATTGTGTAGAGAGGAGGACGGACGTGAAAAACCGCACCAAGCTGCCCCTTGTGTATTTGGGCGCTGTTCTGGCGCTGATGTACGTGCCCATTTTGATCGTGATCGTCTACTCCTTTAACGAGAGCAAGATAAGCTCTGTGTGGGGAGGCTTTTCCCTGCGCTGGTACGAGGAGCTCTTCCGGGACGGGGCCCTGTTTTCCTCCCTGGTGAACTCCCTGGTGCTGGGGGTGCTCAGCAGCCTCTCCGCCGGGGTGATCGGCACCCTGGGGGCCTATGGCATGAGCCGGGTGAAGCTCCCCTTGCAGGGGGCGGTGGAGTATATCTCCACCCTGCCCATCATGATCCCGGAGATCATTTTGGGGATGGTGTTCATGGCCTTTTTCTCCCTGGTGGGGATCCCCTTCGGCATGGGGGCCCTGGTCATCGCCCACACGGCCTTTTCCATCCCCTATGTGTTCATGCTGGTGAAGGCCCGGCTGGTGGGCATGGACAAAAGCCTGCCCGAGGCCGCCCAGGACCTGGGGGCCTCCCGGCTGCGGGTGTTTTTCGACATCATCCTGCCCCTGGTGGCCCCGGCCATCGCCTCGGGGATGCTTTTGGCTTTCGCCATGAGCATGGACGACGTGATCATCAGCGTGTTTGTCACCGGCGTGGACACCACCACCCTGCCGGTGCGCATCTACACCCAGTTGAAAACGGGGGTCACCCCCGAGATCAACGCCCTTTGCACCCTGCTGTTTTTGGCCACCCTGCTGCTGTGCGGGCTGGCCGCCCTGCTGGGGCGGGGGCCGAAAAAACAAGAAAAAGGAAAGGACGTGGCCGGAAAATGAAACGATTTTTAGCCGCCGCCCTTGCCGCTCTGCTGCTGGCCGCCACCCTGGGGGCCTGCGGGGACGCCGGCGGGGAAAACGGGACGCTGGTGCTCTACACCTGGGAGAACATGTTCCCCCAGGAGGTGCTGGACGGCTTTACCGAGGAGACGGGCATTGCTGTGACCTACTCCAACTTTGACACCGACGAGACCATGCTGGCCCGCCTGGAGGCCGCCGAGGGCGGGGACTACGATGTGGTCATCGCCGACGACTACATCATCGAGACGGCCATCCAGGAGGGGCTGGTCCAAGAGCTGGACACCGGAAAGCTGGAGCACTACGGCAGCATCAACCCGGTGTACCAGGGGCAGTTCTACGACCCCGAGGACAAGTACACCGTCCCCTACGGCGCCGGGGTGCAGACCATCGTCTACGATCCCAGCCTGGTGGACGTGGAGATCCACGGCTACAAAGACCTGTGGGACGCCGCCCTGGAGGACAACCTGGGCGTCATCGCCAACTTCCGGGTGATCAACGGCATGGCCCTGAAGGTCCTGGGGGAGAGCTACAACACCGAGGACACCGCCGTCATTGAGGCCGCCGGGGAGAAGCTTTTGGAGCTGGCCCCCAACATCCGGCTCATCAAGGACGACAACACCCAGGACGACCTGCTCTCCGGCGAGGTGGGCGCCGCGGTGCTGTACACCTCCCAGGTGACCATGGCCAAAATGGCCAACCCCGATTTGGAGGTGGTCTTCCCCGAGGAGGGCATCGGCTTTGGGGTGATGGCCCAGTTCATCCCTCAAAACGCCCCCAACCCGGAGGCGGCCTACCAGTTTATGGACTATATCCTCCGGCCGGAGGTGGCCGCCCAGTGCTTTGAGTACCTGGGGTACTACTGCACCAACCTGGATGCGGAGGAGTATATCTCCCCGGAGTACAAGGGTTTTTTGACCCTGCCCGAGGGGATGGACGGCGGCAACATGGAGATGATTGAGAACATCTCCGCCGAGGCTCTGGAGGTCCACAACCGCATTTGGACAGAGTTTATGGCCGCCTGCGGCTGAGGCGCGCCTCCTAAAAAGATACAGGCCCGCGGGCTTTTTGAGCCCCGCGGGCCTTTTTTGGGGGATTTTCCCTTTTTGGGTTGCGCCCGGGGCCTTTTGCGAGTAAGATAGGAGCAGTTTAAAAACCAGGAGGAAGATGCCATGCTGTACCAAGACCCATCCAGATCCCCCCGGGAGCGGGCCCGGGACCTGCTCTCCCGCATGACCCTGCGGGAGAAAGTGGGCCAGGTGAACCAGCGGCTGTACGGCTTTGCCGCCTACACCCGGGAGGGGGAGGAGATCCGCCTTTCCCCGGAGTTTCAAAAAGAGGTGGAAACCTATGGGGGCCTGGGGGTGCTCTACGGCCTGTACCGGGCCGACCCCTGGAGCCAGAAGGACTTTCGCAACGGGCTGTACGGCCCCTATATGAAGCGGGCCTACAACCTGGCCCAAAAATATGTGCTGGACCACTCCCGGCTGGGGATCCCCATGCTGATGAGCACCGAGTGCCCCCACGGCCACCAGGCCCTGGACGGCTACCTGCTGCCGGTGAACCTGGGGGTGGGCGCCGCCTGGAACCCGGCCCTCACCCGGGAGGCCTACGGCGTCTGCGGCAGGCAGCTCAAGGAGCTGGGGGTGGACTACGCCCTGGTCTCCATGCTGGACGTGCTCCGGGACCCCCGGTGGGGCCGCAGCGAGGAGTGCTACGGGGAGGACCCCTATCTCTGCGCCGCCCTGGCCAAGGCGGCTGTCACCGGCTGCCAGGAGGCCGGGGTGCCGGTGGTGGCCAAGCACTTCTGCGCCCAGGGGGAGACCACCGGGGGCGTCAACGCCAGCGCCGCCCGCATCGGCCCCCGGGAGCTGCGGGAGATCCACCTGCCCCCCATGAAGGCCTGCTGCGAGGCCGGGGTGGAAGGGGTTATGGCCGCCTACAACGAGATCGACGGGGTCTACTGCCACGCGAACCGCCGCCTTTTGCAGGACGTGCTCCGGGGGGAGCTGGGATTTTCCGGGGCGGTGATGGCCGACGGCACCGCCATTGACCGGCTGGACAACCTGACCGGCTCCCACGCCGCCTCGGGGGCGCTGGCCCTCCGGTCCGGGGTGGACATCAGCCTGTGGGACCAGGGTTTCGCCCACCTGGAGGAGGCGGTGGAGCAGGGCCTTGTCGCCCAGGAGGAGCTGGACCGGGCGGTGCTCCGGGTGCTGGAGCTGAAGTTCCGCCAGGGCCTGTTTGAGCACCCCTATTTGGAGGAGACAGAGCCGGAGGCCTTCGGCGTGGAAAAATACCCCCAGAGCCTGGAGCTGGCCCGCCAGGGGGCGGTGCTGCTGAAGAACCAGGGGGTCCTGCCCCTGAGGGCCCAGGGGCGGAAGATCGCCCTGATCGGCCCCCAGGCCGACAGCCTCTACAACCAGCTGGGGGACTACACCCCCGCCCAGGCGGAAGGGGAGGGGGTCACCCTGCGGGAGGGGCTGCAAGAGCTTTTGGGAGAGCAGATCCCCTATGCCCCCGGCTGCGCCGTGTGCGGCACAGACCCCGGCGGCATCCCCCAGGCGGTGGACCTGGCCCGGGAGAGCGACCTGGTCATCCTGGCGGTGGGAGGGTCCTCCAGCCGGTTTTCCGGGGCGGCTTTCGACGTGAACGGGGCGGCGGTCATCGGCGGGGAGGTGCAGATGGACTGCGGCGAAGGGGTGGACAGCTCCACTTTGAGGCTGCCCGGCGTCCAGGAGGAGCTGTGCCGGGCGGTTCTTGAGACGGGGACGCCCGTTGTGGCCGTGGTGATCGCCGGGAGGCCCTACGCCCTGCCGGAGCTGTGCCAGGGCGCCCAGGGGGTGGTGTACTCCTTCTACCCCGGGCCCTGGGGCGGCCGTGCCCTGGCGGAGATCCTTTTGGGGAAGACCTGCCCCTCGGGCAGGCTGCCGGCCTCCCTGCCCCGGAGCGTGGGGCAGCTGCCCTGCTACTACAACCCCAAGTCCTCTTACGACCCCATGCGCTACTGGGACGAGGCAAACCGGCCCCTGTACCCCTTTGGCTTCGGCCTCTCCTACACGGCCTTTGCCCTGGAGCAGGTGGAGTTCCCCGGGGAGATCTCCCTGGAGGAGCTGCGGGCAGGCAGGCGGGCCCAGGTGGCCTTCACCTTGAGGAACACCGGGCCCATGGACGGCTGGGCGGTGCCCCAGCTCTATATCCACGACGTACAGGCCAGCACTGTGCGCCGCGTCCGGGAGCTGAAGGCCTTTGACAAGGTGTTTTTAAAGGCGGGGGAGGAGCGCGCCTGCCGCCTGTCCCTGGGCTGGGAGGAGCTGGCCCTGTGGAACCTGGAGATGGAATTTGCCCCCGAGCCCGGAGAGGTGGAGCTGTTCTTGGAGGAGGGCAGCGGCCCCCGGGCCCAGGGCCTTTTGAAGGTGACGGGGTAATTCCCCCGCAAGAGCAGAGAGGACGGCCCGGCAAAACTGCCGGGCCGTCCTTTTGAAACGGGATGGGAAAATTAGGACCTTTACAGGGGCCGCCGCCCGGTGACCACCCGGTCCAAGCCGGCCCAGTCCGGGAGGGTCTTTACAGAGCAGAGGTCCCCCTGGCGGAAGAGGGCCTCTACGGCAGGGCCCTGGGTCTCGCCAATCTCCACCGCCGCCAGGCCCCCGGGCCTTAGCTTGGGCAGCCACAGCCGGGCGATGGCCCGGTAGAACACCAGGCCGTCCCCGCCCCCGTCCAGGGCAAGGGCGGGCTCTTTCCGCACCTCCGGCCGAAGGGTGGGGAGCTCCCCAGTCACGACGCAGGGGCGGTTGGAGGCCAAAAAGTCCAGGCTCCCGTCGGGGAAGCGGGCGGCAAACCCCGGGGAGAGGACGTCCCCCTGAAGGGCCGCGGCGCGCCCCCGGCCGTGGCGGGCGATGTTTTCCCGCAGGTAGGGCAGAGCCTGGTCCGAGAGCTCCACGCACCAGACGGAGAGGCCTGGCAGGAGGGACGAAAGCCCCAGGCCCACAGCCCCGGTTCCCGCGCACAGGTCCACCCCCCGGGGGGAGGGCGCGTCCCCCAGGCCCTGGGCCAGGGCCTCCACCAGGACGGCGGTGTCCTCCCGGGGGCAGAGGACGCCCTCCCCCACCGCCAGGGGGAGGCCCATAAACTCCCACTCCCCCAGGATGTACTGGAGGGGGCGGCGGGCGCAGCGCTCCTCCACCCCCTGGAGGAAGGCCGCCTCCTGCCCGGGGGCGGGCTCCCCCTCCCCCCGGACGGCCAGGGCCGCCCGGTCCAGCCCCAGGAATTTTTCCGCCAGCAGGGAGGCGTCCCCCCCGGGGGAATCCACCCCCGCCTGGGCAAGCCTCTGCCGGGCGAGGAGGTACAGCCGCCGGCAGGTCACCGGACCAGGTCCTCGCCGTTTTCGGGGATGACGGCCTCCATGGCGGCGATGGCCGCGCGGATCATGTTGTCGTCGGGCTCTTTGACCGTCAGGCGCTGCATCCACAGGCCGGGGGCGGTGACGATCCGGGAGAGCAGGCCCTCGTGGCGGGAGCAGGCCTTTTGGACCTCATAGCCGATGTTCATGATCACCGGGATGCACAAAAGCTTTGTGAAGGTGCGCAGGAAGGGGTTGGAAAAGGGGATGAAAAACCCCGCCACAATGCCCAGAAGGAGCATCAGCAGCAGAAAGCTTGTGCCGCACCGGGGGTGGAACCGGCCCTGTTTGCGGACGTTTTCCACTGTCAGGGGCAGGTCGTTTTCGTAGCAGAAGATGGTCTTGTGCTCGGCGCCGTGGTACTGGAAGGTGCGCTTGATGTCCGGCACCAGGCCGATGAGGGCCACGTAGGCCACGAAGATGCCGATGCGCAGCACCCCCTCAAAGGGGGAGCGCCAGGCCCCGATGTCCCCGGGGACGGCGGACTGGAGGAGGTTGAAGAGCACTGTGGGCAAAAAGAAAAACAGCAAAACGGCCAGGGCCACCCCCAGCACGGAGGCCACCCCCATGATGGCGGCGGTGAGCTTTTCCCCCAGGTGGTCGGAGAGCCACTTGTCAAAGCCCGAAAGCTCCTCCTCTTCCTCCTCCCCGGCCAGCTTGTCCGCCGAGAGGGAGAGGGCCTTGTAGCCCATGCGGAAGGAGTCGATCAGGGCGAAGATCCCCCGGAGGAAGGGCTTGCCCAGCAGGGGGTATTTTTTTGTCAGCCGGGGGGCGGAGATCTCCTCGGTGGAGATGGCGCCCTCCCCGTCGCAGAAGGCGGCCACCGTCCGCTGGGGGCCCACCATCATGATGCCCTCCAGCAGGGCCTGGCCTCCGATGGTGGTGATTTTCTTACTCATAGGCGTTTTGGTTCCTTTCCTGAATGAATTTGCCGATCTCGGGGTTTTCGGCCAGCTGGGGGTTTTCCTCCAAAAGGGCGCAGGTGGGCAGGGAGATGGTCACGGTGGTGCCCACCCCCTCTTGGCTCTCAATGGACAGGGAGCCCCCGTGCATGGCCACGATCTCATCGGCCACCGCCAGGCCGATGCCGGAGCCCCGGACCAGCTGGTTGGCCTTGTAAAACTTCTTTTTCACGTTGGGCAGGTGCTCGGCGGGGATGCCGCAGCCCGTGTCCGCGATGCTGACCCGCACCCAGTCGTCCGCCCGGGAGGAGACGGTGATGGTCCCGCCGGGGCTTGTGTACTTCAGGGCGTTGTCCAGGATGTTTACAAACACCTGGCGCAGCCGGTCCACGTCCCCGTACACCGGGGGCAGGAAGGCGTTCTCCTCGTAGTGGAGGGTTTTGCCCTCGGTGCGGGCCCGGTCGGTGAACATGTACACCGCCTCGTCCAGCTCCGCCAGCAGGTCCATCCGGGAGACAAGCAGGCGCATGCGCCCGTTTTGCAGCCGGGAGAAGTCCAACAGCTCCTCCACCAGCCCCGAGAGCCGCTCCGACTCCCGGATGATCACGTTCATGCCCTTTTCGGCGGTGCCGGGGTCGGCCCCCTCCTGGAGGGTCTCCGCCCAGCCCTTGATGGCGGTCAGGGGGGTGCGCAGCTCGTGGGAGACCGAGGAGATGAAGTCGTTTTTCATCTGTTCGGCGGCGCCCAGCTCCCCGGCCATGTCGTTGATGGCGTCGCAGAGCTGGCCGATTTCGTCGTCCTTGGACTTGTCAATGCGCACGGCGAAGTCCCCCTGGGCGATTTTCCGGGCGCTCTGGCTGACCTGGCGCACGGGGACGAGGATGGAGCGGATGAAGTACACCCCCGAGAGGGTCAGCAGCAGCATGATGAAAAGCCCCAGGGCCACCAGGCACAGGATGACCACCGTGGTCTGGTGGTCGGCCCGCTCCATGGAGACCATGTACCGTATGGACCCCAGCAGGTTCCCGCTGTCGTCCCGCACCACCCGGGTGATGGCCATGACCTTCTCCCCGGTGTTGAGCTTTCCCACCCACTGGCCCGCGTCCCCCTCGCTGCGCAGGGCCTGGGTGTAGTCGGGCATCACCTGGCCCTGGTCGGGCTCGAAGCCTGTGGAGGTGATGAACACCCGGCCCTGTTGGTCCAGGGCCATGATCTCCATGTTGTTCTTGTCGGGGAAGGTCTCGATGTAGTCCCGGGCGATGGCGGTGAACTCCGAGGAGGAGTTGTAGCCGCTGGAGAGCACGTTGAGCAGCTCGTCGGCCCGGCCGGAGAGGGCCAGCTCGATGCCGTTGTAGGTGGAGCTGCGCACGGTCAGGGACAGGACGGTGATGAACACGGTGAGGATGACGAAGACCACCCCGATGGTGTTGACCATCCACCTTCGGGAGATGCCGTGCATAATGAGCATGGGCCCGCTCCTTTCCCCCCGCTTTGAGGGCGGGGCTATTTTTTAGGGCTTTTTCAGGCGTCCCAGCGGTAGCCCAGGCCCCAGACGGTGACGATGTGCTGGGGGTTGGAGGGCTCTTCCTCCACCTTCATGCGCAGGCGGCGGATGTTCACGTCCACAATCTTTTCCTCGCCCACGTAGCTTGCGCCCCACACGTGTTTGAGGATGTCCCCCCGGGGCAGGGCCACGCCGGGGTTGGAGAAGAAGTACTCCATAATTTGGAACTCCACCTGGGTCAGCTCGATGGGGCGCTTCCCCTTTAGGAAGGAGCGGTTGCGCAGGTTCAGGCAGAACTCCCCGGAGGAGAGCTCGTCCTGGACGCCGCCGCCCTGGCGCTGGCTGGAAAGGGCCACCCGGCGGTAGACCGCGTCCACCCGGGCCACCAGCTCCGAGGGGGAAAAGGGCTTTGTCACATAGTCGTCGGCGCCCATCATCAGGCCGGAGACCTTGTCCATCTCCTGGGTGCGGGCGGAGAGGAGGATGATGCCGATGGAGGGGTTTTTCTCCCGCAGGGCCTTGCACACGGCCAGGCCGTCGTGCTCGCCGGGCATCATGATGTCCAGCACGGCCACGTCGAAGCCCCCCTTCTCCCGGGCGTAGAGCTCCAAGGCCTGGTCGCCGGTTTCGGCCTCGTAGGCCTTGTAGCCGGCCCGCTCCAGGTTGATGACCACAAATTCCCGGATATTCTGTTCATCTTCGGCAACTAGGATTTTCTTCATAAAAGCCTTCCCCTTTCACCCTGGGACGGGGCCCCTTGGCCCGGGGCCCGCCAGGAAAATCTATTCGCCGGCCAGTTTAAAGCTCTCTTGGATCTGTTCTAAGGCAGAGGCGTACGCCTCGTCCTGGGTGAGCGGCTGCATGCCGTATACCAGGTCCCCCCGCTGGGCCAGCAGCAGGTAGCCGCTGGTCTCCCCCCGGCTCTCCCAGGCGGAACGGGTGAACACCCGTATGGCGAAAAGAGGCGCGCCCAACAGCTGGGACCCGTCCTCGCCGGTGACCACCTCGGTGTAGGTCACCGTGCGCTTTTGGGTGTCGTTGGAAGCGGAGATCTTCCCGATGAGCTGCTGGGGCAGCCGGAACCAGTAGTTCTCCCCCAGGTTCATCAGGGCCGGCAGCACGGTTTTGTACTCCCCCAGGGACCGGAAGACGCTCCACTCCACCAGGTAGCTGGTGGAGTCCAAGGAGGCCCCCTCGGGGATGCAGGGCAGCTGGGTGACCACGGGGATCTCCACCACCTGGTCGCCGTTGATGTCCTGAGAGGCGAAAACGGCGGTAGAGGGCCGGGAGAAGGGGTTTTGGTAGGTCTCTGTGTTCACCCCGGCTGGGGCGTTTTTCAAAAGGCCCCAGTCTATGTAAAAGACCTGGGTGGTCATGCTGCCGTCGGCCTTGGCGCCGTCGAGCACCACCCCCCACACCCCCCGGGACAGGTTCCCGAAGGAGATGGAGGTGTAGCTTGCGATGGAGTTGTCGGCGTAGGCGGTGCGCACCTCTTGGAGGGAGTCCCCCTCCCAGGCGAACACGTGGGCCATGGCGGGCAGGGGCTCGCTGCCCTCCTCCTCGGCGGGCAGGTACTTGTCCACGGTGAACACCTCCCAGGAGCCGTCCCGGTCGAAGTCGGTGAGGGCCATCTCCCCGTAGGGGCCCAGGACCTGCTCCTCCACGCCCTCCTCGGTGTACAGGTAGGCGGAGACGGCGGCGGTGCGGCCCGTTGTGCCGGCGGTGCTGCCCCAGCCGATGAGCACGTCCTCCCGGCCGTCCCCGTTGAGGTCCCCAAAGCACACCATGTCCACTTGGCTGGCGGTGTTTACAAAGGAGGCGGCGCACCGCCACCTGCCCTCCTCCTTGGTGAGGAAATAGGCCTCGGCGCCGCCCTCGTCCAGGGCCACAAAGCCCACGGCGTCCTGCTCCCCGTCGCCGGTCCAGTCCCGCATGATGATGGCCGAGCGGTGCTCCCCCCGCTTGGGGTAGACGAAGTTGAGCTCCTGGCGGTCCTCCTGGAGCAGCTCGTAGATGCCCTGCTGGTCCAGGTTGGCCCGGGGCGGGGACATGAGGTTTTGGGCCTGGAAGCCGGAAAAGGAGCATCCGGAAAGGGCCAGGCACACAAGGAGCCCAAGGGCCAGGCGCACAGGGCGCGGGAGGGCGGGGCGCTTCAAGGGGGTCACCTCCTGGGGCGGGGATTTTCGGCCGGGCGGGGCCACAAGATAAAAATAGTATAACATAGTCCTGGAAAAAAATCATCAACAAAGTGCGAGGGCTGTGGAAAACCGTTGACAAATGGGGGACAGGCCCCTACAATCATAGCAGAAACCCGAGAGAGGAGGCGGCGAAATGCCCAGGTTTTTTGTGGAAGAGCCCCCGGTGGGCCAGGTGTTTATCGGCGGGGAGGACGGCCGGCACATGGTCCGTTCCCTGCGGATGCGCCCCGGGGAGGCGGTGACCCTCTGCGACGGGGCGGGGACGGATTACCTCTGCACGGTGGCCTCCTGGGAAGGGGAGGGGGCCTGGGTCCAGGTGGAGGAAAGCGTCCCCAGCGGGGGGGAGCCCCGCACCCAGGTGACGGTGTGCCAGTGCCTGCCCAAGGGGGACAAGCTGGAGACGGTCACCCAAAAGGCGGTGGAGCTGGGGGCCGGGGCCGTCTGGCCGGTGGAGAGCGCCCGGTGCGTGGTGCGCCTGGACGGGAAAGGGGCCGAAAAAAAAGTCTCCCGGCTGCGGAAGGTGGCCCGGGAGGCCGCCATGCAGAGCGGCCGGGGGAAAATCCCCCAGGTGCTGCCCCCCGTCCCCCTGGAAAAGGCCCTTCGGGCCGCCGCCCGGGAGGGGGAGATCCTCTTTTTCTACGAGCGGGGGGAGTCGAGCCTGCGGCAGGCCCTGGAGGAATCTGGGGAGAGGCTGTTTGTGTTTGTGGGCCCGGAGGGGGGCTTTGCCCCGGAAGAGGCGGAGCTGGCCCGGTCCCTGGGGGGGAGGGTTTTGACCCTGGGCCCCCGGATCCTCCGGACGGAGACGGCGCCCCTGGCCGCCCTGGCGGCCATTTTCTACCAGCGGGGCGATATGGAGCGGCACTTTTAAAAGGGAGGGCTTATTATGAAAAACGTATTGGTGACCGGGGCCTCCGGCGGCATTGGCCGGGCGGTGGCCATGGAGCTTGCCCAGCGGGGCTGGGCCGTGGCGCTGCACTACCACGAGAACAGGGCCGCCGCCCAGGCCCTGGAGGAGGACATCCGCCGGGCGGGCGGGGCGGCCCGGGCCTATGGGGCGGACCTGGCGGACGAGGCCCAGGTGGAGGCGCTGTTCTCCGCCGCGGAGAGGGACTTCGGCTTTTTGGAGGGGCTTGTGAACAACGCGGGGGTGGCTTGGAAAGGGCTTTTTACCGACATGAGCCTGGAGGACTGGCGCCGGCTGCTGGACGTGGACCTGACCGGGGTTTTCCTCTGCTGCCGCCGGGCCCTGCCCCCCATGATCCGGGAGAAGCGGGGCAGCATTGTAAACGTCAGCTCCATATGGGGGGAGGTGGGCGCCTCCTGCGAGGCGGCCTACTCCGCCGCCAAGGCGGGGGTCATCGGCCTGACGAAGGCCCTGGCCAAGGAGGAGGGGCCCTCGGGCATCCGGGTCAACTGCCTGGCCCCCGGGGTCATCGACACCCCCATGAACGGGGACCTGGCCGCCGCCGACCTGGCCGCCCTGCGGGAGGAGACCCCCCTGGGGCGCATCGGCACCCCCGAGGAGGCCGCCCAGGCCGCCGCCTTCCTGCTGGAGCAGGAGTTCCTGACCGGCCAGGTGCTGGGGATAAACGGGGGCATGGCGGTGTGAGGGCCGGGAAGGTGAATTGACAAACAGGCGCTTTTTCTATAAAATAAAGAGGGTAAGCACACTGGAGCAAAGGCGCCTGCAAGAGGCGGCGGACCCGGGCGCGTTAGAAAGAAAAACAAGTTTTGGACGGGGGAAAAGATATGAGCTTTCGGATTCTGGGCACAGGCAGCTTTGTGCCGGAAAAGATCGTCACCAACGACGACCTCTCCCACATGGTGGAGACCTCGGATGAGTGGATCACAAAACGGGTGGGCGTCAAACAGCGCCACGTCTGCACCAAGGAGACCACCACGGACATGGGCGTGGCCGCCGCCCAAAAGGCCCTGGAAAACGCCGGGGTGCGCCCGGAAGAGCTGGACATGATTATCGGCGCCACCATCAGCGCGGACACCATCTCCCCGGGCCTTGCGGGCATGGTGCAAAACCGCATTGGCGCCGCCTGCCCCTGCTTCGACATGAACGTGGCCTGCCCGGGCTTTCTGTTTGCCATGGACGTGGCCGCTGGGTTCTTCGCCCGGGGGGTCGTGAAAAAGGTGCTGGTGGTGAGCTCTGAGCGGATGAGCGGCCTGATCGACTGGACCGACCGGAGCACCTGCTGCATCTTTGGGGACGGGGCCGGGGCCGCGGTGCTGGGAGAGGGGGACAACTACCTTTCTTCCACCCTGAGCACCCTCGGCGGCGACAGCGTGATCTCCATCCCCACCCGGTGGGACAACTCCCCGTTCTATGAAAATGAACTGAAAAAGAATTGCGTGTTTATGGCCGGCCAGGAAACCTATAAGTTTGCGGTCACCTCCATGGTGCGGGACGTGCGGCTAGTGATGGAGCAGGCCGGCATCACCGGGGAACAGGTGAAGGCCGTCATCCCCCACCAGGCCAACTACCGGATCATCAACGAGGCCCGGCGGCGCATCCCGGAGATCGCCCCGGAGAAATTCCTTTTGAACATCGACCGCTTCGGCAACACCTCTTCCGCCAGCGAACCCATTCTGCTGGACGAGGCCAATCGCCAGGGGCTTTTGCAGCGAGGGGACTACGTGGTGCTCACCGCCTTTGGGGGCGGGCTGTCCACGGCTGCCAGCGTGGTCCGCTGGTGAGGACGAGACTGTAAACGGCAGGCGGGGCGCTCCTCGCCTTGGAATAGAACCACACAGAGAAAGGATGGAAGCCCTATGATTAAAACGCCCATCTGCGACCTTTTGGGCATCGAATACCCCATTTTCCAGGGAGGCATGGCCTGGATCTCCGAGGGCAGGCTGGCGGCGGCCGTCTCCAACGGCGGCGGCCTGGGGATTATCTCCGCCATGAATTTGAACGCCGAGTACCTGAAAAAGCAGATCGACCTGTGCCGCAGCCTGACGGACAAGCCCTTCGGGGTGAACATCATGCTCATGTCCCCCTTCGCCGAGGAGGTGGCAAAGCTTGTGGCCCAGGAGCGGGTGCCCGTGGTGACCACCGGCGCGGGGAACCCCTCCCGCTACATGCCCATGTGGCTGGAGGCGGGCATCAAGGTGATCCCCGTGGTGGCCTCTGTGGCCATGGCCCGTCTGGTGACAAAGGCTGGGGCCGCGGCCATCATCGCCGAGGGGGGCGAGTCCGGCGGCCATGTGGGGGATTTGACCACCATGGTGCTGGTGCCCCAGGTGGTGGACGCCACGGACCTGCCTGTGCTGGCCGCCGGCGGCATCGGCGACGGGCGGGGCGTGGCCGCCGCCTTTCTGCTAGGGGCCGTGGGGGTCCAGGTGGGCACCCGGTTCCTGGTGGCCCAGGAGTGCGGGGTCCATCCCAACTACAAGAAGAAGGTCCTAAAGGCCAACGACATCGCCACCATGGTTACCGGCAAGCGGCTGGGCCATCCTGTGCGGCAGATTAAGAACCAGTTCGCCAAAGAATACGCCAAGGCCGAGTACAGCCAGATCTCCGACGAGGAGCTGGAGAAGCTGGGCAGCGGCGCCCTGTACCGGGCCGCCGTGGAGGGGGACGAGAAGACCGGCGATTTCCTGGCCGGGCAGATCGCCGGCATGGTGAATAAAGAGCAGCCCGCCGCCGAGATCATCCGGGAGATGTTCCAGCAGGCGGAAGAGGTGCTGAAAGGAGCGGGCAAATGGGTAAGATAGCCTTTGTTTTCGCGGGCCAGGGGGCCCAGTACAGCGGCATGGGGAAAGAGCTTTGGGAGGCAAGCCCCGCCGCCCGGGCCGTGTTCGACAGGGCGGACAGGCTCCGCCCCGGCACCAGCGAGCAGTGCTTTTCCGCCCCTGTGGAGGAGCTCTCCGTCACAAAGAACACCCAGCCCTGCCTGTACTGCGTGGACCTGGCCGCGGCCGAAGCCTTGGAAGAGGCGGGCGTGCGCCCGGACTGCGTGGCGGGCTTCTCCCTGGGGGAGGTGGCCGCGTTGAGCTTTGCCGGGGTGTTTTCCCCGGAGGAGGGCTTCGATTTTGTGTGCAAGCGGGGACAGGCCATGCAGAAGGCTGGGGAGGAGAACCCCGGGGCCATGGCCGCGGTGCTCAAGCTTACAAACGAGCAGGTGGAAGAGCTGTGCCAAGGCTTTGAGCAGGTGTGGCCCGTCAACTACAACTGCCCCGGCCAGCTGGTGTGCGCCGGGGAGGCTGCCCAGATCGACGCCTTCTGCGAGAAGGTGCAGCAGGCCGGGGGCCGGGCCAAAAAGCTGGCGGTCAGCGGGGGGTTCCACTCCCCCTTTATGGAGAGCGCCTCTGAGGAGCTGCGGGAGGTGCTGGGGGACGTGGACGTCCGGGAGCCGGAGGTGCCGGTGTACGCCAACCTCAACGCCAGGCCCTACACTGCGGGCAGCGCCAAGGAGCTGTTGATCCAGCAGGTGAAAAACCCCGTCCGCTGGCAGGAGACGGTGGAGACCCTCTCCGCCCTGGGGGTGGACACCTTCATCGAGTGCGGCCCGGGCAAGACCCTTTCCGGGCTCATCCGCAAGACGGTGAAAACCGCCACGGTTCTAAACGTCCAGGACGCCGAGACCCTGCGGGCCGCGGTGGAGGCCATAAAGGCCCGGGGCTAACCCCCTCTCTTAGCAGTGGGAACTCTCCCCCAGCGGCGGAGGGAGGCCGGCTGTGGGCCGGTAAACCGCCGGGCGGGGATGGTCCATATAGATTTTTGAAAAAACGAAGCCGCCCGCTTTTGTGGCGGACAGGAGGTACTTGAAACATGAAGCTGGAAGGAAAGAT
>CALWIE010000041.1 GCA_944380625.1 uncultured Clostridia bacterium | reverse complement strand
CGGGCTACGCCGACTGCGTCCTCACCTTCGAGGAGCTCTCTGACTGGCTGAAGCAGGAGGGCATCACCGTGGAGCAGGGGGAGGACCACCTGGAGGAGAGCCGCGCCCGGCTGTTCCCCACCTCCGGCGGCATCCTGCGCACCATGAACTGCGACTCCCCGGACTACACCTACATGGTGGTCGATGGGGTGGACAACGTGCTGGCCGCCATTGAGGACATCAAAGAGGGCCGCCTGAAGAAGTGCTTTATCGAAATGTCCATCTGCCCGGGCAGCTGCATCGGAGGTCCCGCCATGGAGCGGGAGCACCGCCGCCCCGTCACGGACACCATCGCCGTCAACCGCTATGCCGGTAAAAAGGACTTTGTGGTGGACCAGCCCGCGGAAAAGGACCTGATCAAAGACCACCGCTACATCGGCCTACACCGCCAGATGCCTGGGGAGAAGGAGATCCAGGAGATCCTCCAGAAGATGGGCAAAAACTCCCCCGAGCAAGAGCTCAACTGCGGCGCCTGCGGCTACAACACCTGCCGGGAGAAGGCCGTCGCCGTCTACCAGGGCAAGGCGGACATCAACATGTGCCTGCCCTTCCTGACCCAGAAGGCCGAGAGCTTCTCCGACACCATCATCAGCACCTCTCCCAACGGCATCATGGTCCTAAACGAGGACCTGGAGGTGCAGCAGATCAACTCTGCCGCCTGCCGCATTGTGAACATCCGCCACGCCAGCGATGTGCTGGGCGACCAGGTCATCCGCATCCTGGACCCCAAGGTCTTTTTGGATGTGATGTCCACTGGCCGCAGCGTCCGGGACGAAAAAGTCTACCTTGCCGAGTACAAACGCTACGTGGAGCAGACGGTCATCTACGACAAGAGCTACCACATTGTCATCTGCATCATGCGCGACGTCACCGAGGAAGAGCGGGAGCGCATGAACAAGGAAAAGATCAGCCAGCAGACCATTGAGATGACGGACCGGGTCATCGAAAAGCAGATGCGCATGGCGCAGGAGATCGCCTCCCTTCTGGGCGAGACGACCGCCGAAACCAAGATCGCTCTGACTAAACTGAAGGACTCCATGGGCGATGAATAACCTCTGTACCGACATCGGATACCTGAGCCTGAACAAGTGGGGGGAGCAGCTTTGCGGCGACCGCGTGGAAATCGTGGACCAGGGCGAAAACTCCACCGTCATTGTTCTGGCTGATGGAATGGGCAGCGGCGTCAAGGCGAATATTCTCTCTTCCCTGACCTCCAAGATCATCTCCACGATGATGGCGGCCAATATGCGCCTGGAAGACTGCGTTTCCACCATTGCCTCCACACTGCCGGTCTGCGCTGTGCGGGGCGTGGCCTATTCCACCTTCACCATCATTCACATCATCGAAAACGAAGAGGCGGAGATCATCCAGTACGACAACCCCCTCCTCATCCTCATCCGGGACGGCAAGTTTGTGGAAATCCCCAAAACCGGCACGGAGATCGAGGGGAAGATGATCTACAAATCCAAGATCAAGCTCCAGGAAAACGACTTCCTCTTCACCATGAGCGACGGCACCATCCACGCCGGCGTGGGCCAGTCCCTAAACTTTGGCTGGGAGCGCAAGGACATCATCAAGTTCCTGGAGATGATGTACGACCAGAGCTACACCGCCAAGACCTATGCCTCCCTCCTTTTGGAGGAGTGCAACCACCTGTACGGCGGCCACCCTGGGGACGACACCACTGTCTGCGTGGTCAAGGTCCGGGACCGGCAGCAGGTGAACCTGATGATCGGCCCCCCCTCCGACCGGAAGGACACCAACAAGTACCTCTCCCTGTTCTTCTCCAAAGAGGGCAAGCACATTGTCTGCGGCGGCACCACCTCCACCATTGCCTCCGAGTTCCTCCACAAGCCCATGATCGCCAACCTGGACTACCTGGACCCGGAGATTCCCCCCACTGCCAAAATCGAAGGGGTGGACCTGGTGACGGAAGGGGTCATCACCATCAGCAAGGTGCTGGATTACGCCAAGGACTTCCTGGCGGACAACGAGACCTACACCCAGTGGGGCTACAAGCGGGACGGCGCCTCCCTCATTTCCCGGATGCTCTTTGAAGGGGCCACCGACATCAACTTCTTTGTGGGCCGGGCCATCAATCCCGCCCACCAAAACCCCAACCTGCCCATCAACTTCAACATCAAAATGCGTTTGGTGGAGGAGCTCAGCGAATGCCTCAAGCAGATGGGCAAGCGCATCAAGGTGAGCTACTTCTAAGGAAAACTTCCCAGA
This sequence comes from uncultured Clostridia bacterium, assembly GCA_944380625.1. The sequence continues at coordinate 3,425 of CALWIE010000041.1, read as the reverse complement.
AAGGACGGAACAAACGAATGCCCTCCATTCCCATCAAGGACAGAAAATTTGACACCCAGGTCCAGTACCTGAAGTACAAGGTGCTGCGCGAGGTGGCCCGCTATGCCTTTGAGGACCGGCTTCTGGACGCCTATACGGAGATCCCCAAGCTGATCGTCAAAGAAAAGCCCACCATGCGCTGCTGCATCTATAAGGAGCGGGCCATTGTGGCGGAGCGGATCAAGCTGGCCATGGGCGGGGACAAAGAAAACCCCAACGTGATCGAAGTCATCGACATCGCCTGCGACGAGTGCCCCATGTCCGGCTACAACGTCAGCGACGCCTGCCGGGGCTGCATCGCCCACCGCTGCGAGGACGCCTGCCGCCGGGGCGCCATCACTTTTGACGAGCACCTGCGGGCCCACATCGACAAATCCAAGTGCGTGGAGTGCGGCGCCTGCGCCAAGGTCTGCCCTTACAGCGCCATCGTCAACCAGAAGCGCCCCTGTGAGAACGCCTGCAAGATCCACGCCATCAGCATGGCCGACAGCGGCGCCGCCCAGATCGACAACGAGACCTGCATCTCCTGCGGCGCCTGCGTCTACCAGTGCCCCTTCGGCGCCATTGTGGACAAGTCCTACATCCTGGAGGTGGTGGACCTGATCAAAAAGAGCAACCACAACGAGGACTACAAGCTCTACGCCGTGGTGGCTCCCTCCATCTCCAGCCAGTTCAGCTACGCCAAGCTGGGCCAGGTGATCACCGGCATCCAGGAGCTGGGCTTCTTCCACGTGGTGGAGGCCGCCCTGGGCGCCGACATGGTTTCCTACGCCGAGGCCGCCGAGCTGGCGGAGAAGCAGTTCCTCACCAGCTCCTGCTGCCCCGCCTTTGTGGACTACATCGAGAAGCAGTTCCCCCAGCTCAAGGAGCACATCTCCCACAACCTGTCTCCGGCGGCCACCATCGCCAAGTATATCAAGGAGACCACGCCCAACTCCAAGGTTGTGTTTATCGGGCCCTGCACCGCCAAGAAGATGGAGGTGCAGAAAGAGCGGGTCAAGCCCTACATCGACGCCTGCATCACCTTTGAGGAGCTCCAGGCCCTGTTCGACAGCCGGGAGATCGACCTGAAGTCCTTGGACGAGGGCGTCTTGGACAACGCCTCCTACTACGGGCGCATCTTCGCCCGCAGCGGCGGCCTGTCCGACGCTGTGGCCCAGGCCCTGAAGGAGCAGGGTTTGGACGACTTCGACCTGAAGGCTGTCCCCTGCGACGGCATCGAGGCCTGCCGGGCCGCCCTGCTCAAGGCGTCGAAAAACGTGCTGCAGGGGAACTTTATCGAGGGCATGGCCTGTGTGGGCGGGTGCATCGGCGGCGCCGGCTGCCTGACCCACGGGGAGAAAAACAAGGCCGACGTGGACAAGTACGGCCGGGAGGCCATGGAGAAGACCATCTCCGACGCCATTGGCGTGCTGCAAAACTAAAGCTCTAAAGAGGGAGGGGAAGGCCCCTCCCTCTGTCGTACTAGAAAAAAGAATTGGAGGAATCCCTATGAAAGCATCCCGATATATGGGCAACGAAACCTTTGCCGTCTCCGACCTGCCTGTGCCCCAGGCGGGCCCCGGGGAGCTGGTGGTGCGCAACAAGGTCTGCGGCGTGTGCGGCACCGACGTACACATCTACCACGGGGAGCCCGGCTCCGCCGACGTGACCCCGCCGGTGGTTTTGGGCCACGAGTACTCCGGCGAGGTGGTGGAAGTGGGGCAGGGGGTCTCTGGTTTTGCCGTGGGCGACCACGTGACCATCGATCCCAACATCTACTGCGGCCGCTGCGAGTACTGCCAGAACGGCAAAAAGCAGCTGTGCCCCTCCATGGAGGCTGTGGGCGTCACCCGGGATGGGGGCTTTGCAGAGTACAGCCTGGTCCCTGCGGCCCAGGCCTTCAAGCTGGACCCTGCCGTGCCCTATGAGTTCGCCGCCATGGCGGAGCCCCTTGCCTGCTGCCTCCACGGCATCGACCTGGCGGGCATCAAGGCCGGGGACAAGGTCTGCGTGGTGGGCGGCGGCGCCATCGGACTTATCATGGTGCAGCTTGCGAAACTTTCCGGAGCTTCTAAGATCGTCCTCAGCGAGCCCAACGAGAAGCGCCGCCAGGTGGGCCTCCAGGTGGGCGCGGACGCCGCCGTCGACCCCACCCAGCCCGGCTGCGCCGAGGCCTTTGCCCAGGCCATGGGCAGCGGCGCCGACGTGGTCATCGAGTGCGTGGGTAACACCCCTGCGGTGAAGAGCGCCTTCCAGTTCGCGGGGAAGGGGGCCACCATCCTCCTGTTCAGCGTGCCCAAAGTGGACGCCACCTTCGACCTGCCCTTGTTTGACGTGTACAAGAAGGAGCTGACCATCAAGGGCTCCTTCGTCAACCCGGACACCCACGACCGGGCCGTGCGGCTCATCAACAGCGGCAAGGTGGATTTCGCCCCCATCATTACCCACCGGTTCGACCTGGACCACCTGCCCGAAGCCATCGCCATGCAGATGAGCAGCGAGTCCATCAAGGTCATTGTAGAGGCCAAGTAAGCAATAAATAAAAAAGAGGACTGCCGCAAAAGCGCGGCAGTCCGTTTTTTTATAAGAAGAGAAACCACACCAGCGTCCCGATTAGCAGCAGGATCCCTATCACCCGATTGAAAAGCAGCGCGCCAGGAGAGGGTTCGGCACCCTTGAAATGCCAGCCCCACTCTATGTACCAGGCCCCATAGGGATACCCGGCGAAGAAGAGGCCCAAGACTAGCAGCAGGAGAAGCAAAAGAACGCTCTTATTCCCCCGATGGGCCTGCTTTTGGGGAGCTGTCACCACGTCTGCCTGCTGCAGGACCTCTTCCAGGGTGTCCCCGTCGGGATAGGCCGAGGGGGTGGATCTGTAATCCTCCCCATACTCTTCCGAGTATCCACCGGGAAAAGCAGTCCGGCTGTATTCCATCCCGTTGGGATAGGTGATATCCAGTGTGTATCCATCGCTGCGGAGGGTGATCTGGTACTGGTAAAAGTTTTCCCCGTCGCTGATGGTGCCGGCCTCTGTATCTACCGTGTAGGTTACATTGTCCAGCAACACCTGGTCCTGCAGGGCGGCGGCAGGAATCGAGAAACAGCAAATCACCAGGGCGACCAATCGTACTGCCAACCGTTTCATAAGGAATCCACCTTTTTCTTTTATTATATCATAGGGATCGATGAAAGAATACTCGGGAACATATACAAAAAAGCTGTCCTTCTTTTGGGAGGACAGCTTTTTTCAGTGGGCGCGCATTACAGCAGCCTGGTACCGTTGATGATGAGCTCGAACTGCAGGCCCAGGGTCTGGGCGGCCTTGCGGCAGAGGACCATGCGGTCCATGAAGATCTCGAAGTACTCCATCACCGGGCAGATCTTGGTGTCGATGGTCAGGTGGA
>CALWIE010000040.1 GCA_944380625.1 uncultured Clostridia bacterium | reverse complement strand
TGCCCTCGATGGAGGTCATCAGCGCGGTTTCCTCGCCGCAGACGAAGGCGCCGGCGCCCAGACGGATGTCAATGTCAAAGTCAAAGCCAGAGTCAAAGATGTTCTTGCCCAGCAACCCGTATTCCCGGGCCTGCTTGATGGCGATCTGCAGGCGCTTGACGGCGATGGGGTACTCGGCGCGGATGTAGATGTAGCCCTGAGAGGCGCCGATGGCGTAGCCGGCAATGGCCATGGCCTCCAGCACGCTGTGGGGGTCGCCCTCCAGCACAGAGCGGTCCATGAAGGCGCCGGGGTCGCCCTCGTCGGCGTTGCAGCAGGCGTACTTCTGCTCGGCTTTGGAGTTGGCGGCAAACTGCCACTTGCGGCCGGTGGGGAAGCCGGCGCCGCCGCGGCCCCGCAGGCCGGAGGCCAGCACCAGGTCGGTGACCTCCTGGGGGGTCATCGCGGTGAGCACCCTGCCGAGGGCGGCGTAGCCGTCCTGGGCGATGTACTCGTCGATGTTCTCCGGGTTGATGACGCCGCAGTTGCGCAGGGCAATGCGCATCTGCTTGGCGTAGAAGGTGGTCTCATTCAGGGACTTGGTGGTGGTGTCGTCCACTACGGTCTCCTGGTACAGCAGGCGCTTGACGATACGGCCCTTCAAGAGGTGCTCGGAGACGATTTCGGGCACGTCTTCCACGGTGACGCGGCTGTAAAAGGCGCCCTCGGGGTAGACCACCATGATGGGGCCCAGCGCGCACAGGCCGAAGCAGCCGGTGCGGATGACGTTTACTTCCTTCTCAAGGCCCTGGGCCTTGATCTCTTCCTGCAGCTTTTCAATGATCTGCTCGCTGTTGGAGGAAGTACATCCCGTACCTCCACAGACCAGCACGTTTGAACGAAACATTCCTTTCCCTCCTTATTATTTGGCTCCGATGGCATTGGCTCCAATGGTGTACTCCGATACCACATTGCCATTCACAAGGTGGTCGTTCACGACTCTTACCGCCTTTTCGGGGGTCATCTTCACGTAGGTCACCTTTTCCTGGCCGGGGGTGACCACCTCCACCACGGGCTCGTACTGGCAGATGCCGATGCAGCCCGTCTGGGTGACCATGATGTCCTGCAGGCCGCGTTTGGCGACCTCTTCCACAAAGGCGTTGAGCACCGGCCGGGCGCCTGCGGCGATGCCGCAGGTGGCCATGCCCACCATGACCCGGGTGCCCGCTTCCGCGTTCTCCCGCAGGGTTACAGAAGCTCTGGCCTTATCACGAATTGCCTGAAGTTCCGCTAAAGATTACATGCTACTGACTTCCTTTCCAAGTGGGAATTTCCGGAAAGAGGGGCCCTTGCGGGGCCGCCCTTCCCAGGGCGATTTTTATTCTTGCGCTGTCCCCGGGTTTTCCAGCTCTTGGGTCTGCTCGACCAGGTAGTCCTTGATCCACAGGACCACGTCCGGATTGTCCAGGGAGACCTCCTCCCCCAAAACCTGCCGCAGCTCGCTGGTGGCCAGGCTGAACTCCCGCCGGCCCCTCTCGTCCCGCAGGCTGCGCCGGAACACAAAGTCCAGCTTGGGGTTGCAGGAGATGAGCAGCTGCACCGTCCCGTTGATGTCCCCCAGGGGGATCATGTCCACGCTGGAGGGCTTGAAGCGGGCTGTGAGGGTGGTGCCCACCCCCAGCTGGGAGTCGATCTGAAAGCTGCCGCCGGTCATTTCGGCCTCCATTTTGAACAGGGGCACCCCCAGGCCCACGCTGCGGGTGGTGCGGGTGGTGTAAAATGGGTCGATCACCTTTTGGACCGTCTCCGGGGACATGCCCCGGCCGTTGTCCTCCACCGAAATGGAGAGCAGGTCCTCCAGCCGGTCCTCCTCCACCGTCAGGGTGATGAGGCCCGCCCCGGCGGAAATGGAGTTTTGGACCACGTCCATCACGTTGAGAGACAGCTCGCGCATAGCTCTTTCTTCCGCTTAGGCCAGGTACTTGGCCAGGATGCCGTCCACATCCTCAGGCACCAGGCGGCCGTACACGTCGTCGTTGACGGTCATGACAGGGGCCAGGCCGCAGGCGCCGATGCACCGGCAGGCCGTGAGGGAAAAGGCCCCGTCCTCGGTACATTCCTCAGGCTGGATGCCCAGCTTTTGGGTGATGCGGTCCAGCACCTTGTCCGCGCCCTTGACGTAGCAGGCGGTGCCCAGGCAGACGGAGATGTGGTTGCGCCCCTTGGGCGTGAGGGAAAACTGCGAGTAGAAGGTGGACACGCCGAACACTTCCTCCAGGGGCACATCCAGGCCCTTGGCAATTTTCTCCTGGACCTCCATGGGCAAATAGCCGTAGATCTCCTGCGCCTGGTGCAGCGCGGGCATCACCGCGCCGGGCTGGCCTTTGAGCTCGGCAATGACCGCGTCGAGCTTCTGGGCCTGCTCGGGAGTATCATGAAACGGCAAATTACTGATACGCTTTTGCATGGTTTTTCCTCCCAATATGTTGTAGGATTTGCTCTGTTCGCTTAGGGGGCATAGGAAAGCCCGCCGGTTAAGCATCACATTTACTATAGCAAAACCGGCGGGTTTTATAATTCTAATTTAGAAATAAAATAGTTGGAACGACAAATTCTTGCTAGAAAATTATCAATATTCCGTAAATAATTACCAGCTTATCGATACCAAGGCACCAATTACTTTCCCCGTACCGCATCCACCACCGCTTTGGCGGATTTCTCCGGCAGGGAGAGCTCCCAGGGCTCCTCCGCCAGGCCCTCCAGGTAGTGGGCGTCGGAGTCCCGGAAAAGCCGCAGGCCGCGGAGCTCCGGGTGCTGCCGGAGGAAGTCCTCCAGGGCGCAGTCCCGGGTGACCTCGGCAGCGGCAAAGCCCGCCTCGGGGGGGATGGCCCCCAGAGAGGCGATAACGCTATAGGAATCCCGGTTCACATGGGCGGGGAAGGCCGCGCCCCCGTACTGGGCAGTCAGCCCCGCCACCTGGTCCACGCTGATAAAAGAGGACACCAACAAAAGGTTCTCCTCCTCCCCGATCTGCTGGTCCTGGCCGTTTAAGATGGGCTGTTCTCCGAAGATCTCCGGCTTGTTCTTCACGTGGGGCATGTGCTCGTACACGTAGCGGTCGAAGGCGAGGGCCCCCTCCAAGGTCTCGAACAGGCAGACCACATGGGCCTCCTCAGAGGTGCACAGCTCCATGCCGGGCACCACCAGCAGGCCGGCGCGCTCCCCGGCCTCCAGGGCGGCGGGGGCGTTGCGGCAGGTGTTGTGGTCGGTGAGGGCCAGGATCTCACAGCCGGAGAGCAAGGCCATCTGCACCAGGTTGTTGGGGGTCATATCGCCGTCCCCGCAGGGGGACAGGCAGGAGTGGACGTGGAAATCGTAGCGGTACTTTCTCATTGCAGCGCCTTGTAGACCTGGATGGCCGTGTCGTAGCTGTTGGCGGAACAGCCGTACACGGGGATGCCCTGGAGCTCGGCCTTTTTGGCCGCGTCCTCATCCAGGGCGGCATTCTCCGTGAGGACGATGCAGCACACGTCCGTCAGGGTGGCCACGGCGATGGCGTTCACGTTGCCCATGACGGTGATCCACACGTTGCCGGACTGGGCCCGGGCCATCACCCAGCTGAGCAGGTCCCCCACATAGCAGCCCTGTGCCCGGTTGTCCTCGCCCTCCCCGCCGGCCAGCAGGGTCCAGCCGCAGGCGGCGGCCATTTCCTTTGCGGTCATTCCTCTTCCTCCTTTTTCTCGGGCCCCTCCCGGGAGAAGCGCCCCATGCTCTCCTCCAATTCCGAAAGGGTGCTCGCCACTTTCTTCATCCGCTTGCGGTAGACAAAAATGCACTCGGTCTCCTTGCACATGCCCTTGACCACGTCCTCCGCGAAGGCCCGGCAGGTGGGGGCGCCGCAGGCGCCGCAGTCCAGGCCGGGAAACTCCTGCTCGATCTGGTCGATCTGGACCATCATCCGCATGGCCTCTTTCAGGTCGCTGGAGAGGGTGAGCACGTCGGAGAACTCCAGGGCCTCCTCCCACTCCATCACCGGGGGGATGGGCCCGCCCTTCAGGTGGTTCTGGGACACGGGCAGGTACTTGCGCAGCCGCTGGATGCGGGCCTTGGCCACGTAGGGGTTCTCCACGCACAGCACCCCTCCCACGCAGCCCCCGGCGCAGGCGTTGAGCTCGATGAAATCCAGCTCGCCGATGCGCTCGTCCTCGATCTCCTCCAGGACCCGGATCACGTTCTCAATGCCGTCGGCGGCCAGGTACTTCTCGTTGAGCAGGGCCGCCGCCTCCCCGCCGCTGGTGGACCAGCCCACCCCGATGATGCCGGAGTTGGAGAGGGGCTCCACCTTTTCCAGATGGTCCATCTTGTGGGAGAGCTCCGGGAACACCTCGCTGATGGCGATGGCCCCGTCCACCTGGGACTTCTCCAGCCCCAGGGGCATTTTGATGTCGGTCACCTTGGCCGGGCAGGGGGTGATGAAAAAGCAGCCGATCTGCTCCGGGGGCAGGCCGGTCTTCTTTGCCGCCTCCTTTTTGGCCATGGCCGCCGCCGTCTCCATGGGAGACTTCAAGGGCAGCACATGGTCGCACAGGTCCGGGAAGCGCACCCGGATCAGCCGCACCACCGCAGGGCAGGCAGAGCTGATCACCGGGCGCTTGAGGGCGCCTGCGTCCATGAGCTTGCGGGTGGCCTCGCTGACGAGCTCCGCCGCCCGGGAGACCTCGAACACGTCGTGAAAGCCCATGGCCTTCAGGCCGGTGAGCACATAGTCTATGTCGTCCAGATTGTTGAACTGCCCGTACAGCGAAGGCGCCGGCAGGGCAATGGTGTACGTAAAATCACTGAGCTCGGATAGGTGGCTGTGCCGGGCGCGCTTGGCGTGGTGGGGGCAGATGCGGATGCACTCCCCGCAGTCGATGCACCGCTCGGAGGCGATGACCGCCTTGCCCCCCCGGACCCGGATGGCTTCTGTGGGGCAGCGTTTGATGCAGTTGGTGCAGCCCACGCACATCTCCGCGTTCAGTGTGACAGAGTGGTAAAATTCAGCCACTTCCCTTACCTCCCTGGACAGTGCGGGAAAGGGGGCGCACTATCTCTCTTCCTCTTTTCTACCGGGAAACACCGTCATGCGCACCGAGGTGCCCTCTCCCACGACGGAGTCGATCTCCATTTCGTCGGTGTATTTCTTCATATTGGGCAGGCCCATGCCGGCCCCAAAGCCCAGGGCCCGCACGTTGTCCGGGGCGGTGGACCAGCCGGCCTGCATGGCCTGGCTCACGTCGGCGATGCCCGGGCCGTGGTCCTGCAAAAGGATGTCCACCCGGTCCGGGTCGATGTCCACCACGGCCTCCCCGCCCCCGGCGTGGATGACCATGTTGATCTCCCCCTCGTACATGGCGATGGAGACCCGGCGCACCGCGTCCGGCTCGTAGCCCAGCTTTTTCAGCTTGTGCTTTACGTCCCCAGAGGCCTCCCCCGCCCGGGTGAAGTCGTCCCCGGGGACCTGGTATGTCAAATGCAGCATGCTCATTTGATTTCACAGCCTCCCCGCAACCCGTTGGAATAAAGCAGCCCGCAGGCCGTAAACATCCGATAGGGGGACGCCAGCACCGTGATGTCCTTCATCCGGGCCAGGGCCACCACGTTGGGGTCGATGTTCTTGCCCCGGACAAACACGATGCAGTGCATGTCCATCATCTCCGCCGTGCGCACCACCTGGGGGTTCATCAGGCCCGTGAGCAGCACGGACTGGTCCTTGACAAAGGCCAGCACATCGCTCATCATATCGCTGCCGCAGGCGGTTTTTACCTCTTCCTCCATGTTGCCTTCATTGAGCACCTGACACTTTAGGATGTCCACAATGTCTTTAACCTTCATAAATTTTCCTCCTGTGCGTTTCGGAATGGGCCTCACCCGCGCAGGATGAGGCAACAGGCGCGGTGTTCTCGGTCTCCGCATTGAGCGCAAGGCCATTATACCATAATGCTCTCCCTGTGACAAATATTTTCAGTGAAATTCCCTTAAAATTCCGGAGATGCCCGGGGGTTGGGAAAGGCTTTTCCCTTTTAGAAGGACACTGTCTTTTATACAAGGACAATTCTATTTCTATGTCGCCCCCCTGCAGTCACTTTCCCCTTTTTTGGGGAAAAGTGGTTTTTTTCCTTGCAATTGCCGTTGTGAAACCGTATAATAGCTTAAATGCTTTATCAATTTATACGGGTAAACCATTTACAAGAAGAGGAGGTCTTCCCATGTCTCGCGTGTACAATTTTTCCGCCGGGCCCTCGATGCTGCCCGACCCCGTCCTGCAAAAGGCTGCCGCCGAAATGATGGACTACCAGGGCAGCGGCCAGTCTGTGATGGAGATGTCCCACCGCTCCAAGGTCTTTATGGGCATCTATGAAGAAGCCCAGGCCCTGTGGCGGGAGGTGATGGGCATCCCGGAGAACTACAAGGTCCTGTTTTTGCAGGGGGGCGCTTCCTCCCAGTTTGCGGCGGTGCCCATGAACCTGATGGTGAAAAGCGGCAAGGCGGACTATGTGCTCTCCGGCCAGTTCTCCACCAAGGCCTACAAGGAGGCCTCCCGCTATGGGGACTGCAAGGCGGTGGCCTCTTCCAAGGACGACAACTTCTCCCACATCCCCGCCCTGGACCCCAAGGAGTTCCGCCCCGACGCGGACTACTTCCACATCTGCCTGAACAACACCATTTACGGCACCGTGTGGAACACTCTGCCCGACACCGGCAGCGTGCCCCTGGTGGCGGATATTTCCTCCTGCATTTTGTCAAAACCCATCGACGTGAGCAAGTTCGGCCTGCTGTACGCCGGGGCCCAGAAGAACGTGGCCCCCGCGGGCCTGACCATTGTCATCGTGCGGGAGGACTTGCTGGGCGAGCCCATGGAGGGCACCCCCACCATGTTCAACTATAAGACCATGGCGGAGAACGACTCCATGTACAACACGCCCCCCTGCTGGCCCATCTACATCTCCAAGCTGGTGCTGGAGTGGATTAAAAACGATATAGGAGGCCTAGAGAAGATGGAGGAGAGAAACGTCCGCAAGGCGAAGCTCCTCTACGATTTCCTGGACGGCTCCTCCCTGTTTCAGGGCTGCGCGGACAAGGGCAGCCGCTCCATCATGAACGTGACCTTCGTCACCGGCGACAAGGACTTGGACGCCAAGTTCTGCAAAGAGGCCGAGGCCGCCGGGTTTGTGAACCTGAAGGGCCACCGGAGCGTGGGCGGCATGCGGGCCTCCATCTACAACGCCATGCCGGAAGAGGGCGTCCGGGAGCTGGTGGAGTTTATGAAGCGGTTCGAGCAGGCGAACAAGTGAGAAAGGAAGGGTTTGCATGTATAAGATTCTTTGCCTGAACAAGATCAGCCCCGTGGGCACAAAGCGCCTGGGGGAGGCCTACACCTTCTCCCCGGAGATAGAAAACCCCGACGGCATCCTGGTGCGCTCCGCCTCCATGCACGACATGGAGCTGCCGGAGAACCTGCTGGCCATCGCCCGGGCCGGAGCCGGTGTGAACAACATCCCCCTGGACAAGTGCTCGGAGAAGGGCATTGTGGTGTTCAACACCCCCGGCGCCAACGCCAACGCCGTCAAGGAGCTGGTGCTGTGCTCCCTGTTCTTGACCTCCCGGAAGGTCGTCCCCGCCATGGACTGGGTCAAGACCCTCAAGGGCCAGGGGGACCAGGTGGAAAAGCTGGTGGAAAAGGGCAAGGGCCAGTTCGCCGGGCCGGAGATCCAGGGCAAGGCCCTGGGGGTTGTGGGCCTGGGGGCCATTGGCATCCTGGTGGCGAACGCCGCCGTGCAGCTGGGCATGGAAGTCTACGGCTACGACCCCTTCCTGTCGGTGGATTCCGCCTGGCACCTGTCCAGCGCCGTGCACCGCTCCCTCTCCCTGGAGGAGATCTACGCCCGGTGCGACTACATCACCCTGCACCTGCCCCAGACCCCGGAGACGAAGAATATGATAAACGCCGAGACCCTGGCCAAGATGAAGGAGGGGATCCGGATTTTGAACTTCGCCCGGGGCGGCCTGGTGGACACCGCCGCCCTGCTGGCCGCCCTGGAGGCGGGCAAAGTGGCCGCCTACGCCACCGACTTCCCCGCCGACGAGATGCTGGGGGCGGAAAACGTGGTGGCCATCCCCCACCTGGGCGCCTCCACCCCGGAGAGCGAGGACAACTGCGCCCGCATGGCGGTGGACCAGCTGAAGGACTACCTGGAGAACGGGAACATTTTGAACTCGGTGAACCTGCCCTCTGTGTCCATGGCCCGGGAACCCGGCACCCAGCGGATCTGCCTGACCCACCGGAACGTGCCCAACACCATCGCAGCCCTGGCGGCCGCCTGCGGCGAGGCGGGCATCAACATTGAGAACATGCAGAGCAAGTCCCGGGGGGAGTACGCCTACACCATCTTAGACGTGTCCGGAAACCTGACCCCCGAGGCCGTGGATTCCCTGCGCAACAGGGAGCCCATCATCAAGGCCCGGGTGATCCAGTAAACGGAAAAACACCCGCAAAGCTCCTAAAGAAAACCCCCGGCGTGAAGCCGGGGGTTTTCTTTTGCTTCTCTCTTATGTTCAGCCCTCGCTGGGACCCTGCCCGGGGTAAACGGGCTCTACCGGGGGGTAGAGGAGCACAGTCGCCTTCCGGCGGTACTCCCCCAGCAACAGGGAGATGAGGATGCAGGTGACGCTGCCGCACAGGGAGCCCAGGCCCTGCAGGGGGTTGCCAAACAGGCCGATCACCCCGCCGAGGACGCCCAGCACGCCCAGGATCATCAGAAGCACCCCGAGGAGCCGGGAGACCCGGTTGTCCGCAAGCCCGTGGACGGCGGAGAGCTTCACCCGGTTGATGACCCGGATGGTGCAGATCTCCATGGCCAGGGTCAGGATGACAAAGATGAGGGCCAGCACCATAACGCCCACGGCCACGCCCGCGATCACCGTGGCGGCGGAGGGCTCGATGTAGCCGTTGCCGGCGAGCTCAGCGCCCAGCACGGCCACGTTGGACATGAGGAACACCACCAGGGCCAGCAGGACCAGGCAGCAGATGGCCATCAGCACCAGCTGGATGATGGAGATCACCTTGATGATGGTGAGCCCGGCGGTGGAGATGTTGCCGGAGGCCCGGCTGCGGCAGGTGCCAAAGAACATCCACATACCCAGGGCGACGAGGATGGTGGGGAGGAAACCCAACACCATCCAGAGGGCGGCGCCGCCCTCCAGGGCGCCCAGCAGGGGGTGGAAGACTTCGGGGTCCAGGCCGTAGTTGGCCACGTAGTAGTACATGGTGGCGATCATGTCCCCGCCGCCGAGGGAGGCGAAGATGGCCAGCACCACGCTGGCGGAGTAGAGGATGGCCGCCGTCAGGAACTTGGGGGAAGACCCCAGGGTCTTGATGAGGTTTACCGCAGGATTGGAAGAGAGCAGCGGCGCCCCGCAGGAGCAGGGCACGCCGTCGGGAACTGTCCTTCCGCATTTCGGACAAATCATAGAATACCCTCCAGATCGATAAAATTTGAAATCCCTTTTCCAGGAACTATATTACAGGAAGCGGCGGCAAATTGCAATTTAAAAAACGCGGGCCGAGCAAGGTGTGGACATTTTTGGCGAAATGTGCTACATTTAGGACAAGAATATCCGTGAGGAGGGGTAGTATGAATAAGAAACGGATCTTTCGCGGCGTGGTTTTGCTCCTTTGGGCCGCGGTGCTGTGGGCCTGCCTGCCCCTGGGGGCCCAGGCGGCTTACTTCCGGGACGTGCCCGTGGGGGCCTGGTACAGGCAGGCCGTCCTCCGGCTGGCGGACGACGGGATCCTCACCGGCACCGGCGGGGACTACTACTCCCCCGGGGCCACCCTGACCCGGGGCGCCTTTGTGACCATGCTGGCCCGTTCGGCCCTGTCTGAGGGGGAGCTGGACCAATACGCCTTTCGGGGGAACTTCCGGGACGTGGGAACCTCCCACTGGGCCAACCTCTACGTGAACTGGGCGGCGGAGACCGGGGTGGTGAGCGGCTATGAGGACGGCACCTTCCGGCCGGGCCGGGCCCTCTCCCGCCAAGAGGCCGCAGTGATGGTGAAAAACTTCGCGGACAGCACGGGCAGGAAATTCCCCCAGTACCAGGAGCCGGCCAGCTTCGCGGACCAGGGGAGCATCGCCTCCTGGGCCCGGGAGAGCGTCCGGCTCTGCCAGCAGTCCGAGGTGATGACCGGGGATCCCGACGGGCGTTTCCGCCCCGGCAGCACGGCCACCAGGGCCGAGGCCGCCGTGATCTGCTACCGGTTTTTGGAAAACTGCGAGACAGAGGACTACACCATTGTGCAAAAGCGGGTGAACAACACGCCGGTGCGGGCAGTGATCTTCTCGCCCCACGACTTTGAGGCCTGCATCGCCCTGGGCCAGGACATGGTGGACGGCGGGGAGGGCGCCTCCTCCCTGGTGAGCCGCACCGGCGCCGCCATTGCGGTCAACGGGGCCTTCTTCAACATGGACGACTACACCCCTGTGGGCACCTTGATAAGCGAGGGCAGGATCCTCACCATTGACAACGAGCGCGCCCCCCACAAGGCCGCCCTGGTGATGGCCCCCTCGGGGGAGTTCTTTGTGGAGAGCTTCACCACCTATGTGGACGTGGCCCTCTCGGACGGCTCCGGGGTGGTGTCCACCCTGCAAAAGGCCAGCGTGAACCACTGGCCCACCAGCGCCTCCGACGCCACCCGGCTGATTATGACCCGGGACTGGGGCACCCGCCTGAATTTTTTCGCCCGGGACGCCCTGGTGGTGGACGCCGCCGGGACCATAACCGCCGTGTACCACAACGCCGCCAACGTGGACATCCCTCAGGAGGGATATGTGCTCTGCCAGCACGCCCGCCGGGAAAACGAGGGGAATTTCTTCGACAGCGCCCGGGTGGGCATGACCATCTCCCTGGACAGCAAGTTCGTTTCGGAGTCCGGCGGGGAGCTGGGCTATGACCCGGTGCTCTCCCTGGGGGCGGGGCCAAGGCTTGTGAAAAACGGCCAGGTGTATGGAAACAGCGCCACCTATGCCCAGGAGGGCTTTTCAGGCGGCGTGGTCACCGGCGTGACCGCCCGGGTGTGCGCGGGGATTCTCCCCAGTGGGGAACTGATGCTCCTCAACGCCACCGGCAGCCTGCGGGAACTCTCTTACATCCTGGAGGCCATGGGCTGCCAGGACGCGGTGAACCTGGACGGGGGCGGCTCCACCAACCTGTATGTGGACGGCCAATGGCTGTATGGCCCCCAGGGGCGCAAGCTCAACAACATGCTCTGCTTCGTCCGGTAAGGGGCGGCTTCTCGGAGGGAGGGCCGCTGGGAGACATATGCCAGGGCCGCGGCGGGGCCGAAAGCCGAAATCATGGAACATCCCGTGCCCGACACGGGAAGACAGCAAAAAACAGGGCTGCCGCTTTCGCGGCCGCCCAGTTTCGTTATGCGGTTCCCGTTTAGCGGTAGACCCCTACGATTTCCAGGTTCCC
>CALWIE010000039.1 GCA_944380625.1 uncultured Clostridia bacterium | reverse complement strand
CCGTCGGCGTTCTGCACCACACGGTCATCGGGGATGATCTCCCAGTTGGAGCCCTCGTAGTTGTGGAGGACAATCAGGGTGGCACTGGGGGCAAGACCTAAGTCAAAGCGCAAAGTGATGTTGTTGCCCTCCTGGGCCAGGTACTCGGCGGCGGTGCCGGTCAGGGACACGTCGAACACATCCCGCACCACCAGGTCGGCCACCTGGGAGGCGCTGCCAATGGTCTGGAGGAAGTCACCAATGGAGGGCACCAGGTCGGCGATGGTGTCCGCCTGCTGGATCTGCTCATAGGCGTTGGACAGTATTTCGCTGATGGCCTCGGCGGCCTGCTCCAAGGCAGAGACAGGAGTCACGGTGATCTCCCCGGCGTCTACACCGTGGATTTCTTCGCCGTTTTCGTCCCGGATGATGGCGGAAACTTCGTTGCCGCTCTCATCGGTCATAGATTCCACCGCGGGGGCGGGCTTCTGCTCCACGCTGTCCACAAAATTCACGGCAGCGGATGCAGGCAGGGCCATGGTGAATAGCAGCAGGGCGGCCAGCAAAATAGAGGCGAACTTTTTCATGGAGGATCATCCTTTCAGAATTGTTTCTCAATCAATCTATCTCAGCCTGACACACGGCCAGGACCAGATACCTTCGTTGGGAGTTGCCCGCCAAGCAGGTGGACAGGACAAGAATCTTATCGCCGGAGGAAACGGTGACACCGCTTGCAAACTGGGCCCCGATCTCCCGTACTTCATAGATACTGTTTAAAAAGGCGTTGAACCGGCGGCTGTCGGTGCAGTCGTAGTTGTAAAGAATGTGCCGGTTGTCGTAGGGCACAGCGGCGAACACCTGGTAGTGGTACTCCTTGTCGGGGAGGTAGACGATGATCTCGCCGTAGTCCTCCAGGGCGTTCTCCTGGGAGTAGGTCTCCTGGAGCTTGCCGAACATGGTGCCCGCGTGCATCTGGTGGCCGTAGGCCACGGTGATGGGGTCGTCCATGGTGGTGGAGTTGTAGGCGCTCTCGGTGAAAATGGCCCCGGCGGGGTTCTCGGCCCCATCGCTGTCGTGAGTCAGGTAAAAGCAGTCGTCCCCCTCCCGCTGGACAAGGGGAAAGTCGAACTCCGTGCCGGGAATCCGAAGCCAGCCGTAGATGTCCGGGTTTGCCTCCTGGAGGGTGGCAAAGTCGATGGGGCTGACGTAGGGCTCCCCGGTGGCTTCCGGCTGGGAGCTTTGAGGCTCCTCCGTTGGCTGGGCGGTGGGTTCCGCCGTGGGGCTGGCGCTGGGGGTTGGATCCACCACTGTGGGCTTTGGCTGGTTGGTGAGCAGAAACACCCCGCACACCACGCAGGCCAGCCCTAACACGCCAATGAGGATGGCAAGGGTCTTTTTCTTCAAGGAACCATCCCAGCCTTCAACAGGGCGTAGGTCCGGCGCTCAAAGCCCCACCAGGCCCCCTGCCCCAAGGCTTTCACCAGGGCCTCCCGGGCAAAAGCCAAATTGGGGGGCCGGGTGTCCATATTGTGGGTATCGGAGCCAAGCATGTGGATCTCCCCTTTCCTAAACATGGCCTGCGCTTTGCGTTTTGTCTGCCAGCGCAGGAAGAAATTGGCGTTGCACTGCATCCACACCCCGTTTTGCCGGAATGTCTCCCACACCTGGCTGTCCTGGCCTTTCAGGTACCGCTCAATGTGGGCCAGCAGCACCTGGAAGCCCCGGCGGCGCTGGAGCTCCAAGACCTCCTCCACCATCCGGCTGCTCCAGGAGGTGAAGGGCATCTCCAACAGCAGAATCTTGGTGTGTTCGATCACCAGGCTTTTCACTTCCTCCACCCGGCTGATGCCGTCAAAGTAGCGCACCTCCGCCCCCACCAGCAGGGTGGGGAAGCCGTCCTGCCAGGCCCTTTCCAGCAGGGCCAGGGATTTCTCCCGGCGCCGCAAAAAGCTGCCGGGATCCTCCTGGGTGGCGTAGAAGTGGGGCGTGGCGGCCAGCAGCCGCACCCCTTGCCGGACGGATTCCTTCGCCATGGAGAGGCTTTCCTCCAGGGAGGAGCTGCCATCGTCCATGCCCGGAAGGATGTGGGTGTGAATGTCGATCATGAGGCGGGTTCCTCTTTCTTCTGGCCGTATCCGTAACCATAGCCGTACTGCTTGTAGTACTTCTTATAGTATTTCTTGGAGCCGCCGGGGCCGCTGCCGGCACCGGTCATGACGAAACCCAAAATCTTGGCGTCCACAAACCGCAGCTGCCGGACAGTCTCCGCCAGGGTGCGCTTGTTGCTGTAGTCCTGCCGCACCACCAGCACCATCCCCGCCACCAGGCTGGAAACCACTAAGGGATCCGACACGGCGGTGACCGGGGGCAGATCCAAGAGGATGTAGTCAAAATCTTTTTTCAGCACGTCCATGGTCACCCGCATCCGCTGGGAGCCCAGCAGCTCCGAGGGGTTGGGGGGGATGTCCCCCGCCGGCAGCACCATCAGGTTGGGGTGCAGGCCGGACTTTTGCAGCACCTCCGAGCCCTTGGCCGTGCCCACCAGCAGGTTGGAGATACCCTTGGAGCCGTCCAGCCCCAAGCGTTTCGCCAGGGTGGGCAGGCGCATGTCGCACTCGATCACCAGGACATACTGTCCCGCCTCGGCGATGGAGTAGGCCAGGTTCAAGGTGGTGGTGGACTTGCCCTCCCCACGGACGGAGCTGGTGACCCCCACCACATGGCAGTCGCTTTCATCGTCTGTCAGGGCGAACATCAGGTTGGCCCGCAGCAGCTTATAGGCTTCCGATGCGGCGAAATTCAGCCGGTCCCCCAGCATGACCCCGTAATCCGAGTCCGCCGCCTTTTTCTTCTTTCCAAACATTTAGGCCTGTTCCTCCTTTCCGGAGGGCTTCTTATAATAGTAGTAGCTGCTGCCTGAGCTCTTCCCCGTCAGATCGGGGATGGCTGCCAGCAGGGGCAGCTGGAAGGTGTCCCGGACGTAGTCCTCGTCCCGGATCTGCTCATCGAACAGGTACAGCAG
>CALWIE010000038.1 GCA_944380625.1 uncultured Clostridia bacterium | reverse complement strand
CTGAGGCCCTGGCCCGCTGGGCCGCCGGGGCCCGGGTGGTCCGCCAGCCGGTGACCCAGATCCTCCTGGAGGGGGGGAGGGCCGCCGGGGTGCGCACCCCCCAGGGGGACGTCCGGGGCCGGGCGGTGCTCCTCTGCTGCGGGGGCGCCTCCTACCCGGGCACAGGCTCCAATGGGGACGGCTACAAGCTGGCGGCGGCCGCGGGCCACACCATTGTGGAGCCCACCCCCTCCCTGGTGCCCCTGGTGGAGCGGGGCCCCTGGTGCCGGAAGCTCATGGGCCTCTCCCTGCGGAACGTGGGGGTCCGGGTGACCCAGAGAGGGAAGAAAAAGCCTGTCTACGAGGACTTTGGGGAGCTTTTGTTCACCCATTTCGGCCTTTCAGGGCCCACCATTTTAAGCGCCTCGGCCCACCTGCGCCCCATGGAGCCGGGGCGGTACACCGTACACATAGACCTGAAGCCCGCCCTCTCGGACCAGCAGCTGGACGCCCGGCTCCTGCGGGAGCTGGAGGGGCATAAAAACAAAATTTTTGCCAATTCTCTAGAGGGGCTCCTGCCCCAGAAGCTGATCCCCGTCGCGGTGGAGCGCAGCGGCATCCCCGGGGAGACCCGGTGCCACTCTGTCACCAAGGAGCAGCGCCGGGCCCTTCTGGCCCTGCTCAAGGACTTCCCCGTGGAGATAGAGGGGTTCCGGCCCCTGAACGAGGCCATTGTCACCAGCGGCGGGGTGAGCCTTAAGGAGATTGACCCGGGGACCATGGAGTCCAAGCTTGTCCCGGGCCTCTACTTTGCCGGGGAGATCATCGACGCCGACGCCTACACCGGCGGCTACAACCTTCAGATCGCCTTCGCCACCGGGCGGCTGGCGGGGGCCAGCGCCGGAGGCCGGGCCAGAGGCCGGTGAGTTTTTTCACATTCCACACACCAATGGAAGGAACAGGAGATACACTATGTTCGCAATCGCAATCGACGGCCCCGCCGGAGCGGGGAAGAGCAGCGTGGCCAAGGCCGCAGCCCAGGAGCTGGGCTTTGTCTACGTGGACACCGGGGCCATTTACCGCACCATCGCCCTGCACGTGCTGCGCCAGGGGGTGGACCCCCACGACGCCCCGGCGGTGGAGGCCCTGCTGCCAGGGATCCAGGTGGGCCTGGAGTACGCCCCCGAAGGCCAGCGGATGCTTTTAAACGGCGAGGACGTGACGGGCCTCATCCGCACACCGGAGGTGTCCATGGCCACCTCCGCCTGCTCGGCCATCCCGGCGGTGCGGGCCTTTCTGCTCCAGCTCCAGCGGGACCTGGCGGAGCGCAGCAACGTGATCATGGACGGCCGGGACATCGGCACCGTGGTGCTGCCCCGGGCCCAGCTGAAGGTGTTTTTGACCGCCTCCCCAGAGGAGCGGGCCAGGCGGCGGGTGGCCCAGCTGCAAAAGGCCGGGCAGGAGGCGGACTACGCCTCCATCCTCCGGGACATCCAGCAGCGGGACTACCAGGACTCCCACCGGGAGACGGCCCCCTTGCGCCCGGCAGAGGACGCGGTGCTGCTGGACAACTCGGACTTTACCTTTCAGCAGTCTGTGGAGCGGCTGGTGGACCTGGTGCGGCAGCGGCTGTGACAAGTACGTGGGAAATGGGAAAATGAGATCGTCATTGAGAGGGGGACAGCGCGGATGAGCAAAGAGAGAAAGGCGAAGCGGAAAACCTGGCTGTACCAGGTGGGGCAGATCGTCCTGTGGGCCTATTTCCACCTGGTGTTCCGCATGAAGGTGGTGGGCGCGGAGAACGTGCCCCAGGAGGGCCCGGTGCTGCTGTGCAGCAACCACCTGGCCAAGCGGGACCCGGTGCTTTTGGGGCTGTGCCAGCGGCGGCAGGTGTTTTACATGGCCAAGGAAGAGCTCTTCCGGAACAAGTTTTTAGGAGGCCTGTTCCGGATGCTGGGGGCCTTCCCTGTGAAGCGGGGCACCGGCGGCACAGACGCCCTGGAGGAGGCCTACGCCCTTTTGGAGGAAAACGGCGTGGTGGGGGTGTTCATCGAGGGGCACCGCTCCAAGGACGGCCGGCTCTTAAAGCCCAAGACCGGGGCCGCCCTTTTGGCCTACAAGACAAAGGCCCCGGTGGTGCCCGTGTGCATCACTGCCGGGGACGGGCTGTGCCCCGGCCCCTTTAAGCGGACCCTCATCCGCTTTGGAAGGCCCCTCTCCCCAGAGGAGCTGAACATCCAGAACGACTCCAGCGTCCAGCTGCGCCGGGCCAGCCGGACCATCATGGCCCGCATTGCCGACCTGCGGGAGGAGAGCTGCCGGGACCTGGGCCTGCCCTCCCAGCGGGAGCCCGCCCCGGAGAAGGAGGCCCCCCATGCAGGTTGAGCTGGCCAAGACCGCGGGGTTCTGCTTCGGAGTGGACCGGGCGGTCAGCGCTGTGTATCAGCTGCTGGAAGAGGGGAAAAAGGCCGCCACCCTGGGGCCCATCATCCACAACCCCCAGGTGACGGAGGACCTTGCTGCCCGAGGGGTGGCCGTGGTTGCCTCCCCGGGGGAGACCCCTCCCGGCTACACCCTGGTGATCCGCTCCCACGGGGTCTCCGGGGAGGTGGAGGGGGAGATCGCCGCCCTGGGGCTGCCCTTTGTGGACGCCACCTGCCCCTTTGTGAAGAAGATCCACGACCTGGCCCAACGGGCCGGGGAAGAGGGGCGGGTGTTCCTGCTGGCGGGGGACGCCCGGCACCCGGAGGTAATCGGGATTTTGGGCCACTGCAAAGGGGAGAAATTTGTGGTGAAAAACCAGCAAGAATTGTTGGAGTTGCTGAAAAACCATCCAGATTTGCCCCAAAGGCCCCTGGCATTTGCCGCTCAGACCACTTTTCACGGGGGAGAGTGGGAAAAATGCTTGGGAACTCTGAAAAAACTATGTACAAACGCCGCAATTTTTGCTACAATATGTAATGCGACTGCGAAACGGCAAAAAGAAGCAAAAGACCTGGCCCAGCGCTGCGACCGCATGGTGGTGGTGGGGGGCAGGAACAGTTCAAACACGGCAAAGCTGCGCGATATTTGCGCACAGTACTGCGAGACGTACCTCATTGAAAGGGCGGACGAGCTGCCGGAGTTTTCGGCCGGTTTGAGCGTTGGCATCACTGCGGGAGCATCCACGCCCGCAAGCATTATAAAGGAGGTACTGGCTACCATGGCAGAAGTGACAAACAACGAACAAAATTTTGAGGAGATGCTTGAGGAATCCCTCAAAAACTTTAATACAGACGAGAAGGTGCACGGCGTCGTTGTGGGGATTTCCCCC
>CALWIE010000037.1 GCA_944380625.1 uncultured Clostridia bacterium | reverse complement strand
GGGCCTGTCGGTAGGGCAGGGCCTCGTTTTCAAAGCTGTAGTAGAGCTGGGGGCAGAGGTAGTCCACATACCCCGAAACGGCCGCCCAGGTCTTTACGTCCGCGCCCATGGCCTCGTCGTTTTCGATATTCCCCTGGGGGGAGATGCCAAAGGACGCCTGGGGGTTCGCCTCTTTTACAGCCCGGTAGACCTCCTCCACCATGGCGCTCACATTGGCCTGCCTCCACTGGAGAAGCGGCAGGGGCTCCTCCGCCTGCTGGGCGTCGGAGCTGTAGGCGGCGCTGTCCAAGGCGGGGTCCTGGGCGGGGTAGAAGTAGTCGTCGAAGTGGACGCCGTCCACGGCGTAGCCCGCCGCGATCTCCCCCGCCCCCCGGGCGATCAGGGAGCGCACGGCGGGGTAGGCGGGGTTTAGGTAGAGCCCTCCCTCATACTCCATCAGGTACTCCTCCCCCAGGGTGTGGATTGGGTTGTCCTCCGCCAGGGCGGAGGGGGTCTCCTGGGTCTTTACCCGCAGGGGGTTGATCCAGGCGTGGAATTCCATCCCCAGGCTGTGGGTGTACTCCACCATGAACGCCAGGGGGTCATAGCCCGGGTCCCCTCCCTGTTCCCCGGTGAGCAGATGGGACCAGGGATAGACCTCCGAGGGGTACAGGGCGTCGGAAAAGGCCCGCACGTGGACAAACAGGGCGTTGCAGCCCTGCCGCAGGGCCGTGTCGGCAATCTCCCGGTAGTGGGCCTCAAAGGAGGCCTGGGTCTGCTCTGGGGGCGTCAAGGAGAAATAGGGCACCCACACGCCCACAAGGGTCTCCTCGGACTCCTCCCTGGCGGGGCTCGCTTGGGATGCCTCCCCCACCGGCGCCTGTCCCCCCTCTGGGGCGGGCCTGCCCCCAAAGAGCCAAACCCCGGCCACCGCCGCCACAAGCGCCCCCCACAGGGCCAGGTAGCTGTACTTTTTGAGACGGATATTTCTCATGGTCCTTCCTTTCCGGCGCCGCCGGTTGACAAACGGACGCCCTTTGTGTATCATCCCTAATAAGGTATTCCATCTCTATGCGGCCCGGAGGGGGGCTATGTTCCCCAGGGAGGAAGGAGCGCTGCTTTGTGAAAAACTACCGTTTCTTGCTGTTTGACGCCGACTATACCCTGCTGGATTTCGACAGGGACATGGAGCTGGCCTTTCAGAGGACCTTCGCGGCCTGCTTTGCCGGCCAGCGGGACTACTCCCCTGCCCTGCTCGCCCAGTACGAGGCCTGCAACAACCGGTGGTGGGCCAAGCTGGAGCGGGGCGAGTGCCAAAAGCAGGAGCTCTACGCCGGGCGCTTTCGGGACTTTCTGGAGGAGACGGGCCTTTTCGGGGACCCGGAGGAGATCCACCGCCGCTACTTTGAAAACCTGGCCCAGGGCGGGGCTCTGCTCCCCGGGGCCTTGGAACTGGTGCAGGACCTTTCGGAGCGGTACGAGCTGTACATCGTCACAAACGGCAACGCCCTAAGCCAAAAGGCCCGGCTGGAGCGCGCGGGCCTTCTGCCCTATGTAAAGGACGTGTTTGTCTCAGAGGACGCCGGGGTCCCCAAGCCGGACAAGGGGTATTTCGATTACGCCTTCTCCCGGATCCCGGGTTTTTCCAGGGAACAGGCCCTGCTCATCGGGGACAGCCTCACCTCGGACATCCAGGGGGCCCAGAACGCGGGCCTGGACTCCCTGTGGTACTACCCCCAAACGGCCCGGTTCCACCCCCAGTGGGAGGAGGAGGCCAAGGCCTATTCCATCACCTACCGGGCGGGGAGCTTTAAAGAAATTCACGACCTCCTATTGTGAAAAAACGGGGCGGGCGCACCGGCGCCGGCCCTTTTTCTCTGCCCTTTTCCCTACATTTAACCTTTTGCACACCCCCTTTTCCCCTGGCCCTGCTACACTTTTCCCAGCACCCGGCCACGGGCTGCAGGCGCGTGGCCGCGCGGGACTAGTCGCGCCATCGCTCGCTGCGCTCCGCTCTCTACTGCGATTGGAAGGCGCGGTGGCGCGGTTGTTGTTTTTTCTGTAAAACGTTAGTTTCCTACCCGCCAGAAGTTAGCGTAGGACGACCCCGCCCTTGCCACAGGCAAGAAGGCGGCTTGTTCTGCCCGGCCACGGGCCCGCAGGCGCGTGGCCGCGTGGGACATGTCGCGCTGGTCTCGCCTGCCGGCTCGGGTGCTGTCTGCCAGTGGCAGACGTTCAGCACCGACCGGAGTAGCAACGGAGACCGGTGCTGGACGGTGCCCACCGGGCACCAGCACCGCTCGCTACGCTCCGCTCTCTACAGTGGGTGGATAAAGCGTTGGCGCGGCTGTTGCTTTTTTTGTAAAACGCTAGTTTCCTACTCGCCGCAAGCTGGGGTAAAACATACCTTGGTTTGTAATGGGAAGTTTTGCGAAGGAAAGGGCTTTTTCAAGGGGGCGTCGCCCCCTTGAACCCCCTGGGGGGAAAATTCCCCCCAAGCCCCCCTTTAGGGGGGAAGCATCCCCCCATGCCCCCTCAAAGGGCAAGGGCAAGAGCAAGGGCAGGCAA
>CALWIE010000036.1 GCA_944380625.1 uncultured Clostridia bacterium | reverse complement strand
CCTGGATGGCCCGGCGGCGCTCCGTCTCGGTGATGGCCTGCTCCATAGAGGGGGTCACCTCGTCGGCGTACATGATGACCTGGCCCCCGGCGTTTCTCGCCGCCCGACCAATGGTCTGGATCAGGCTGCGCCCGCTGCGGAGAAAACCCTCCTTGTCCGCGTCGAGAATGGCCACCAAGGACACCTCGGGGATGTCCAGGCCCTCCCGCAGCAGGTTGATGCCCACCAGGACGTCGAACTCTCCCAGGCGCAAATCCCGGATGATCTCCATGCGCTCCACGGTGTCGATGTCGTGGTGCATGTACCGCACTTTGATGCCGTAGCCTTCTAGATACGAAGTCAGGTCCTCGGCCATCTTTTTCGTCAGGGTGGTGACCAGGACCCGTTCCCCCTTTTCCACCCGGAGGTTGATCTCAGAAATCAGGTCGTCGATCTGGCCATCGGTGGGCTTTACGGTGATCTTGGGGTCCAAAAGCCCTGTGGGGCGGATCACCTGCTCCACCACCTGGGCGGACTTCTCCAGCTCCAGGTCCCCCGGGGTGGCGCTGACGAAGATGGCCTGGCGGATGTGGGAGTAAAACTCGTCGAAGTTTAAGGGCCGGTTGTCAAAGGCGGAGGGCAGCCGGAAGCCGTAATCCACCAGCATCTCCTTCCGGGCCCGGTCCCCGGCGTACATGCCCCGCACCTGGGGCAGGGTGACGTGGGACTCGTCCACAAAAAGGACAAAGTCCTCGGGGAAGTAGTCCAACAGGGTGAAGGGCGCGCTGCCCGGCGCCCTTCCGGAGAGCACCCGGGAGTAGTTCTCAATCCCCTTGCAGAAGCCGATCTCCTGGAGCATTTCCATGTCGTAGCGGGTGCGCTGCTCAATGCGCTGGGCCTCGATGAGCTTGCCCTCCCCTTTGAAATAGGCCACCCGCTGCTCCATCTCCTCCTCGATGTCCCGGATGGCCTTGTCCATCTTCTCCTTGGGGACAATGTAGTGGGAGGCAGGGTAGATGGCGATGTGCTTGAGCTGGGAGACGGCGTCCCCGGTCAGGGGGTTGAACTCCGTTAAACGGTCGATCTCATCCCCGAAAAACTCCACCCGCACGGCCCGGTCCGTGGCGTTTGCCGGGAAGATCTCCACCACGTCCCCCCGCACCCGGAACTTGTTGCGGATGAAGTTCACGTCATTGCGCTCGTACTGGAGCTCCACCAGCTTTTTTAAAAGCTCGTCCCGGTTTTTCTCCATGCCCGGCCGCAGGGAGATGACCATGGTGCGGTAGTCGATGGGGTCGCCCAAGGAGTAGATGCAGGAGACCGACGCCACAATGATCACGTCCCGCCGCTCGGAAAGGGCGCTGGTGGCGCTGTGGCGCAGCTTGTCGATCTCGTCGTTGATGGCGGAGTCCTTCTCAATGTAGGTGTCCGTCTGGGGAATATAGGCCTCCGGCTGGTAGTAGTCGTAGTAGGAGACAAAGTGCTCCACCGCGTTGTGGGGGAAAAACTCCCGGAACTCCGAGCACAGCTGGGCGGCCAGGGTCTTGTTGTGGGCCAGCACCAGGGTGGGGCGGTTCACCTGGGCGATGACGTTTGCCATGGTGAAGGTCTTGCCCGAGCCGGTGACGCCCAAAAGGGTCTGCTCCTTCATGCCGGACCGGAGCCCCTCCGCCAGCTGCCGGATGGCCTGGGGCTGGTCCCCGGTGGGCTGATAGTTGGAAACCAGCTGGAACTTGTCAAAGCTTTCTCCCATTTTCCCTCCCCCTTTCCGCTCTCTGGAAATCTTTACGAACATACATTCGGAATCATCTTACACCGCCGGGACCCTTTTGTCAATTGAGAAAAAAGACATTTTTTAAAAAAACGGCAAAAGCCGCCCGCCAAAGGGCGGACGGCCCCTCTTTCTCACCCTTCCCCCTGGGCCAGGGGGCAAAACCCGGCGCTTTTTAAAAGCTCCCGCTCCTTTTGCCGGGCGTTTTCTGTCTCTTGGCGGCGGTAGGCCCGCACGTCCTCCTTGACGGTGTTCAGCCACCCGCTGCGGGCAAAGGAGTTGTAGTCCTCCCCGGCGAAGATGATGTGGTCGTTCAGGGTGGCGTCGATGCTCTCCAGGGCCATCTCCACCTGGTGGGTGGCGGTGATGTCGTTGCGGGAGGCCGCCGCGTTGCCGCTGGGATGGTTGTGGGCCAAAATCACGTGCTGGGCGTCGTAGAGGATGCACAGCTGCAGCAGCCGGCGGATATAGATGGGCACCGCGCTCACCGACCCCTCGGAGAGGATGTCGTTGTACAAAAGCCTTCCCCGGCTGTCCAGCAGGAGCAGGCACACGGCCTCTGTCTTGCGCCCCAGGAACTTGGGCCGGAACAGCTCCACCGCGGAGTCGGTGTCGTACACCCGCTTTAAGTCCTGGCTTTTGTCCTCCAAATAGACCCGGGCCAGCTCTGTGGTCACGTGCAGGTAGCGGGCCGCCTCGGGCCCCAGCACCTTTTGGAGCTCCTCCTGGGGCGCCAGAAACACCCCCTCAAAGCCGCCGAAGCGCTCCAGCAGGGCCTCTGCCTTTCCCGCCCGCTCCGAGGCGGGCAGCACATAGCCCAGGGCCTCCTCCAGCAGTTTCTCACGGGCCTCTTTCCCCGGGGAGGCCTCCCCCTTCTTCTTGGTCGCCATTTCCCTCTTCCTTTCCCAAAGGGCCCCTGCCGGGGCGGGGGTCAAAACTCCTGCTTCAAGCTGCGGGTGAACAGGCTGTCCAGGGTGGCTTGGGGGTCCGCCCCCTCGTAGAGCACCTGGTACACCGCCCGGCAGATGGGCAGGGACACTCCCTGCTCCTCCCCCAGGCGCACCAGAGCCTTCACGGTGGCGGCGCCCTCGGCCAGCTCCCCGTAGGGCTCCCCCTTTACAAAGGCCTCCCCGTACCGGCGGTTGTGGCTGTACTGGGAGAACACCGTGGCCTCGTAATCCCCCAGGTGGTACAGGCCGTAGGCGGAGAGCTCGCTGCCCCCCAGGGCCTGGATCAGCCGGGCGATCTCCCGGGTGCCCCGGCTCATCAGGGCCCCCTTCAGGGAGGAGAGGCCCAGCCCGTCCAGCATCCCGGCGGCGATGCCCACCACATTTTTCGAGGCCCCGCCGATCTCGCTGCCGATCAGGTCCCGGCCGTAGTAGAAACGGATCAGCCGGCTGGAAAAGGCCCCCACCAGCTCCTCTTGGAAGGCCTCGTCCTCGCTGTCGATCACCATGCAGTTGGGGATCCCCGCCACAAACTCCTGGACATGGCCGGGGCCCAGCCACACGGCCGTGGGCGTCTGGGGGCCCAGCTCCTCCCGGACCAGGGTGGAGAGGCGCTTGCCCGTGTCCGCCTCCAGGCCCTTCATGCACAGCACCACCCGCAGCCCGGTTTTCCCCACGGCGGCGATCTCCCTGAGCAGCCCCCGCAGGCTCTGAGCCCCCACGGAGATCACCAAGGTCTCCCGCTTTAAGGCCTCCTCCAGGCTCCGGGAGAGGAGCACGCTCTCCGGCAGGGAGACCACCCCGCCCTTGCGGGTTTCCACCAGCTGGTCCATCCGCCGGGAGCCCTCCCGGCCGTACAGGAGCACCTCCTGGCCGGACCGGTCCAGATACCAGGCCAAAAATCCCCCCCAGCGGCCGCAGCCCAGAACGGAAACCCTCACCGGCGCACCTCCAGGTTCAGCTCAAACCGCTCGAAAAACCTGATAAGCTTCCCCTCGCCGTCCCGCACCGGCTGCATGTAGATCCTCTGGTTGCGGGTGTTCACGCTGACAAAGCGCTCCCTGGCCGCCGGGGTGTTGTGGCAGTCGAACAGGCTCTTCCCCAGCAGGGGGCCGTAGCCCCGCTCCTGGTAATAGTGGTACTCGGCGTACCGGTTCATAAAGCGGATGGTATAGGTGTCGTCCACAAAGACGATGGGATAGGGGTAGCTGTCCAGAATCCCCTTCATGATCACGTTCATATCCATAAGGGTGCTTCCTCCTTTTTCGCCTGGGGCGGCCGCCCCGGCTTTTGGGAGTATTATACCACAAAAGCCCCTCCCTGGCAAAAGTTTTCCCGGGGCGGGGCCCTTGTCACCTTTTCGCCGCCCCTTCCGTCTAAAGGGAAAGAGCCCGGCAAAAAAACCTCCACATTTTTCTTTTCTTCCGGGGGGACTTGCCGTATAATAGAAGGCAGATAGAACCCCCACACCACCACGAGGAGTAAGGAACATGAAAAAACACCGCCGCACCCCTATGCCCACCGCCCTGCTGGCCCTGCTGCTCAGCTGCATCCTGGCCCTGGGAGGCCTTGCCCTTCCCGCCCAGGCAGCCGAAGACGGGGCCCCAGAGGCAGTTTCCACCCTGGAG
>CALWIE010000035.1 GCA_944380625.1 uncultured Clostridia bacterium | reverse complement strand
GATTCCGGCTTTGACTTTGACATCGACATCCGCCTGGGCGCCGGCGCCTTCGTCTGCGGCGAGGAAACCGCTCTGATGACCTCCATCGAGGGCAAGCGCGGCGAGCCCCGTGTCCGGCCTCCCTTCCCGGCGGTGAAGGGCCTGTTCGGCGTGCCCACGGTGCTCAACAACGTGGAGACCTACGCCAACATCCCCCAGATCATCCTAAAGGGCGCCGACTGGTTCCGCTCCATCGGCACCGAGAAGTCCCCGGGCACCAAGGTCTTCGCCCTGGGCGGCAAGATCACCAACACCGGCCTGGTGGAAGTCCCCATGGGCACCACCCTGCGGGAGGTTGTGGAAGAGATCGGCGGCGGCGTGCCCAACGGCCACACCTTTAAGGCGGCCCAGACCGGCGGCCCCTCCGGCGGCTGCATCCCCGCCAAGCTCATCGACACCCCCATCGACTACGACAACCTGATCGCCATCGGTTCCATGATGGGTTCCGGCGGCCTGATCGTCATGGATGAGACCACCTGTATGGTGGACATCGCCAAGTTCTTCCTGGAGTTCACCGTGGACGAGTCCTGCGGCAAATGTACCCCCTGCCGGGTGGGCACCAAGCGCCTGCTGGAGATCCTCAACAAGATCACCTCCGGCAACGGCACCTTGGAGGACATCGACAAGATGGAGGAGCTGTGCTACTACATCAAGGAGAACTCCCTGTGCGGCCTGGGTCAGACCGCGCCCAACCCTGTGCTTTCCACACTCAAATATTACCGCGATGAGTACGAGGCCCATGTGGTGGAGCACCGCTGCCCCGCCGGCGCCTGCAAGGCCCTGACCAACTACTTCATCGAGGCCGACAAGTGCAAGGGCTGCACCCTGTGCGCCCGCAACTGCCCGGTCGGCGCTATCAGCGGCTCTGTAAAGCAGCCCCATGTCATCGACACCACCAAGTGCATCAAGTGCGGCGTCTGCATGGAGAAGTGTAAGTTTGGCGCTGTGGTGAAGAAATAAGAGAGGAGTGTGCGAACATGGAACAGGTCAATGTTAAGATCAACGGCGTTTCCTACGAAGTGCCTGCCAATTCCACGATCCTGGAAGCGGCCAGCATCGCCGGTATCGATATCCCCACCCTTTGCTACCTGAAAGACATCAACCAGATCGGCGCCTGCCGCATGTGCATGGTGGAGGTCAAGGGGGCAAGGTCCCTGGTGGCCGCCTGCGTGTACCCCGTCAACGACGGCATGGAGGTGTTCACCAACAGCCCCAAAGTCCAGGAGTCCCGCCGCATGACCTTGGAGCTGCTGCTGTCTGTCCACGATAAGAAATGTCTGTCCTGCGAGCGCAGCGGCAACTGCGAGTTCCAGAAGCTGTGCAACGACATGGGCATCGAAGAGGAAAACCGGTACGAGGGCGCTGTGCCCGCCGGCAAGACCGACTGCTCCACCCTGTATTTGGAGCGCAACAACGCCAAGTGTGTGCTCTGCCGCCGCTGTGTTGCCGCCTGCCAGAACCAGCATGTTTCCGTCATCGGCGCCAACAACCGTGGCTTCGATACGGAAATCGGCTGCGCCTTTGAGCAGCCCCTGAGCAACGTGGCCTGCGTGGCCTGCGGCCAGTGCATCGTCAGCTGCCCCACCGGCGCCCTGACCGAGAAGGACAACACCCAGGAGGTCATCGATGCCATCAACGATCCCGAGAAGGTCGTCATCGTCCAGACCGCCCCGGCGGTTCGCGCCGCTTTGGGCGAGGAGTTCGGCATGCCCATCGGCACCAATGTGGAGGGCAAAATGGTGGCCGCCCTGCGCCGCCTGGGCTTTGACAAGGTCTTCGACACCGACTTCGGCGCCGACATGACCATCATGGAGGAGGCCAGCGAGTTCATCGACCGCGTCAAGAACGGCGGCGTTCTCCCCATGATCACCTCCTGTTCTCCCGGCTGGGTCAAGTTCTGCGAGCACTACTATCCCGACCTGGTGGAGAACCTGTCCACCTGCAAGTCCCCCCAGAACATGACCGGCGCCCTCATCAAGACCTGGTACGCCCAGAAGGAGGGCATCGACCCCCGGAACATCGTCTCCGTCTCCGTCATGCCCTGCACGGCGAAGAAGTTTGAGATCAACCGGGACGACGAATCCGCCGCGGGCCTGCCCGACGTGGACATCAGCATCACCACCCGGGAGCTGGCCCGGCTCATCAAGAAGGCCCAGCTGAACTTCGAGCGCCTGCCCGAGGAGAAGTTTGACGACGCCATGGGCGTCTCCACCGGCGCGGCCGTCATCTTCGGCGCCACCGGCGGCGTGATGGAAGCCGCCCTGCGCACCGCCGCCGACCTGCTCACCGGCGAGAGCCAGGACAGCATCGAATACACCGAGATCCGCGGCACCGAGGGCTTCAAGGAGGCCGTCTACAAGGTGGCCGGCATGGACGTGAAGGTGGCTGTTGTCAGCGGCCTGTCCAACGCCGACGCCCTGCTGAAGAAGGTCCGCTCCGGTGAGGCCGACTACCAGTTCATCGAGGTCATGTGCTGCCCCGGCGGCTGTGTCAACGGCGGCGGCCAGCCCATCCAGAGCGCCCAGAACCACAGCTTCTACGACATCAAGAAGCTGCGCGCCCAGGCCCTGTACGACCAGGATAAGAGCATGCCCCTGCGCAAGAGCCACCTGAACCCCGTGCTGCAGAAGTGCTACGAGGAGTTCCTGGGGACCCCCGGCAGCCACAAGGCCCATGAGGTCCTGCACACCTCTTACGTCAAGCGCGGCTATTGATGGCCGCGGGGAGCTTTTGCACCCTGTAAAAACCTGATACGCTTTTTTAGAGGGGACGTGCCGCTTTGCCGGCGCGTCCCTTTTGCGCTGCGGGGAAATTTCCGGCCTTCGGGCGGGTTGCGTCCCAGGGCGGGCTGGTGTATAATAGGCGTGAAAAACCGGGAACGGAAGGGGGCGGGACCATGAGGGAAAAGCTTTTGACGGCCCTGCGGGCCCTAGGCTGCGTCCTCTCTGTGGGGGGCGTGGTGTTTTTCCTGTTGCCCCTGCTGCGCCGGGGCTTCGCCCTGGGGAGTACTTTTGGCATTTGCGTCTGCCTTTGCGGGCTTTTGCTCCTGCTGTTTTTCGGGAAGCTCTCCCGGCAGGGCGGCTGGAGACAGGCGGCAGTCCGGCTGGCCGCCTCCTTTTACTGCCTGGGGCTCTGCTGGGCGGGGTATCTCACCTGCCTGATGTTCTCCGCCGCCTGGAACCCGCCTCCGGAAAACACTCATGTGATTGTCCTGGGGGCCCAGGTCTACGGCCCGGAAAAAATGGGCACAAGCCTTCAAAACCGGGTGGAGAGGGCCCGGACCTATCTGGAGGAAAACCCCGAGGCCCTGTGCATTGTCACCGGGGGCCAGGGCGGGGACGAGCCCTGCCCCGAAGCCCTTACCCAGAAAAACGTCCTGGTAAGCCAAGGGGTGGGGCCGGAGCGTATCTTCCTGGAGGACCGCTCCCACAACACCCGGCAAAATCTGGAATTCGCCATGGAGATCGCCCAGGAGCAGGGCATGGGGGAGGAGGCCGCCATCGTCACCCAGGGGTTCCACATGTACCGGGCCGCCCAGCTGGCCCGGGCCGCAGGCTTTACTCCCTACAGCCTGGTGGCGGAGACAGACCCCCTGCTTTTCCCGGAGTACTACGGAAGGGAGCTGCTCTCCCTGACCAAGTGGCAGGTGGAGCGGCTGATTTTAGAGTGAGGAAAGGAGCACCGCTATGGGTTTGCTGATTCGGAACGCCCGCGTCGTCGATCCCTCCCAGAACCTGGACCATCTGGGGGACATCCTGCTGGAGGAGGGCAGGGTGGCCCAGATGGGG
The DNA here is from genome assembly GCA_944380625.1 of uncultured Clostridia bacterium. The sequence continues at coordinate 21,289 of CALWIE010000035.1, read as the reverse complement.
CAGCGCCTGCCCGCTAAGGGGCATCAGGTGGTGGACGCCTCGGGCCTGGCGGCCCTTCCCGGCCTGGTGGACATGCACGTCCACCTGCGGGACCCAGGGCTCACCTATAAAGAGGACGTGTACTCCGGCTGCCGGGCCGCCGCCGCGGGGGGCGTCACCAGCCTGCTGGCCATGCCCAACACAAAGCCCGCCCTGGATTGCCCCCAGGCTGTCAGGGACCTGCTGGAGCGGGCCCGCACTGCCGACGCCGCCGTGTACACCACCGCCTGTGTCACCAAGGGCCTTGAGGGGGAGGAACTCACCGACCTTCCCGCCCTGAAAGAGGCCGGGGCCATTGCCCTCAGCGATGACGGCCGGCCTGTCCTCAACACCCGCCGCCTGCTGGAGGCCCTGGAGCGGGCCCCGGCCCTGGGCCTGGTGGTCACCGCCCACTGCGAGGACCTGTACCTGGCTGCCGGTGGCCTGATCCACGAAGGGGAGGTCTCCCGGAAGCTGGGGGTCCCCGGCATCCCCGCCGCCGCCGAGGACTGCGGCACCGCCCGGGAGATCGCCGCGGCGGCCTCCATCGGCGCGCCCATCCACATCTGCCACGTGAGCACCAAGGGGAGCGTGGAGCTCATCCGGGAGGCCAAGGCCCGGGGGGTGAAGGTCACCGCCGAGACCTGCCCCCACTACCTGCTTTTGACAGATAAGGCCCTCCTTTCCCGGGACGCGGACTACCGGATGAACCCGCCTCTGCGCACAGAGGAGGACCGGCGGGCCCTCATCCAGGGCCTCAAGGACGGCACCATCGACGCCATCGCCACGGACCACGCCCCCCACGCCCCAGAGGAGAAGGCGGACTTCCGCAAAGCCCCCAACGGCTCCATCGGCATGGAGACCTCCCTGGCGGCGTCCCTCACAGCCCTGGAAGGGGAGCTGACCCTCTCCCAGGTTGTGGAGAAGATGAGCTGGAACCCTGCCCGCATCCTGGGCATTCCCGCCGGCACCCTCCAGGTGGGCGCCAACGCCGACGTGGCCCTGGTGGACCTGGAGCGCCGGTGGACGGTGGACCCGGAGAAACTTCACGGGAAAAGCAAAAACACCCCCTTCAAGGGGATGGAGCTCAAAGGGAAAACGGTGCTCACCCTGTACCGGGGCCGGGTTGTGTACGACGGCCGCTGACCGGCGGGAAACAGGGGAGACACCTGCAAATAAAAAAACTACAAGGGAAAGGACGATTCCTATGTCCATGGACAGACTGATTGAAAAGATTGTGGAAAAGCAAAACCCCACCGTGGCGGGCCTGGATCCCAAGCTCAGCTATATCCCAGAGCACATCCGTGCCGCCAGCTACGAAAAGTGCGGCCGCACCCTGGAGGGGGCGGCGGAAGCCCTTTTGCAGTTCAACAAGGGCCTCATCGACGCCCTGTGCGACATTGTCCCCGCCGTAAAGCCCCAGGCCGCCTACTATGAGATGTACGGCTGGCAAGGGGTGAAGGCCCTCGCCGAGACCATCGCCTACGCCCGGGAGAAGGGAATGTTCGTCATCACCGACGGCAAGCGCAACGACATTGGCGCCACCATGCAGGCCTACGCCGCGGCCCATCTGGGGCTGACCCAGGTGGAGGGCCAGGTGTGCGCCGCCTTCGGGGCGGACGCCCTCACTGTCAACGGGTATCTGGGCACCGACGGCATCCAGCCTCTGCTGGAGGTCTGCGGCCAGCAGGACAAGGGCATCTTTGTGCTGGTGAAAACCAGCAACCCCTCTTCCGGGGAGCTCCAGGACCGCCCCTTGGAGGGCGGCCAGACCGTCTACCGGGCCATGGGGGCCATGTGCGAGGGCTGGGGGGAGAAGCTCCCCGGCAAATACGGCTACTCCGGCGTGGGGGCCGTGGTGGGCGCCACCTACCCCGCCCAGCTGGAGGAGCTGCGGGCCGCCCTGCCCCACACCTTTTTCCTGGTGCCGGGCTACGGGGCCCAGGGGGGCGCCGCCGACGACGTGGCCCCCGGCTTTGACAAAAACGGCCTGGGCGCCATTGTCAACTCCTCCCGGGGCATCATGTGCGCCTGGCAGAAGGAGGGCATCGACGGCCGCGACTACGCCGCCGCCGCCCGCCGGGAAGCCCTGCGCATGCGGGACCAGATCGTGGCCCGCGTGGGCGCCATCCAACTTCCCTGAGAGGTGCCGGTATGAAATACGATTCCAAACCCTGCAAGCTGCTCTCTGTCCGGCAGCTGACAAAGGATGTGTTCGACTTCACCCTGCAAGCCCCGGAGCTGGCGGCCCTGGCCGCCCCCGGCCAGTTTGCCCAAATTCTGGTGCCTGGCCACACCCTGCGCCGGCCCATTTCCATCTGCGGCATAGACAAAGCCGCCGGGACCCTGCGCTTCGTGTTCCAAATCCGGGGCGGGGGTACTGCGGAACTCTCCCGGTTCTTGCCCGGCAGCGAAATCGAGATCCTGGCCCCCCTGGGCAACGGTTTCCCCGTGGACAGGGAAAAGCGCACCCTGCTGGTGGGCGGCGGCATCGGCGTGCCCCCCCTGCTGGGGGTAGCCCAAGAGCTGGGGGAGAAGGCCGTAGCGGTGCTGGGTTTTCGCAACAAGGACGCCCTCATCCTGGAGGAGGACTTCCAGGATGCCGGGGCCAAGACCCTCATTGCCACCGACGACGGCTCCTGTGGCCACCACGGCCTGGTGACGGAGCTGTGCCAGGGCCAGGACTTCGACTGCGTCATGGCCTGCGGCCCGGCCCCCATGCTCAAAGCGGTAACGGCCCTGGCAGAAGAACGGGGCGTGCCCTGCTACGTCTCCCTGGAGGAGCGCATGGCCTGCGGCATCGGGGCCTGCCTGGGCTGCGCCGTGGCCCTCCGGGGCGAGGACGGCGCCCAGTATTTTGGCCATGTGTGCAAAGACGGCCCGGTGTTTGAATCCCACCGGGTGGCGTGGTAGAGGAGGTAGAACCATGGCAGATTTGCGCGTAAACGTAGCCGGCGTGGAGTTTTCGAACCCCCTCATCGCCGCCTCCGGTACCTTTGGCTTTGGCCGGGAGTACCACGAATTCTACCCCCTGTCCGCTTTGGGGGGCGTCTCCTGCAAGGGTATCACCATCAAGGAGCGCCCCGGCAACCCGCCCCCCCGTGTGACGGAAACCCCCGGCGGGATGCTCAACGCCGTGGGATTGCAAAACCCCGGCGTGGACCATTTTATTGAGCACGACCTGCCCTGGCTCTCCCAGCAGGGGACGAAGATTATCGCCAACGTGGCGGGCAACGCCCCGGAGGACTACTGCGCCACCGTGGAGAAGCTCAATGACACCTGCGTGGACATGGTGGAGCTGAACATCTCCTGCCCCAACGTGAAGCAGGGGGGCGTCCAGTTCGGCACCACCACAGAGGGCGTGTACGGCATCACTAGCCAGGTGCGCAAGCACTGCAAAAAGCCCTTGATGGTGAAGCTCTCCCCCAACGTGACGGACATTTCCGAGATGGCCGTGGCCGCAGAGAGTGCCGGCGCCGACGCCCTCTCCATGATCAACACCCTCACCGGCATGCGCATCGACATCCACACCCGCCGGCCCATCATCAAAAACAACACCGGCGGCCTGTCCGGCCCGGCAGTGCTGCCTGTGGCCCTGCGGATGGTCTGGCAGGCCAGCCAGAAGGTGAAGATCCCCATTGTGGGCTTGGGAGGCATTTCCACCTGGCAGGACGCGGTGGAGATGCTCCTGGCCGGTGCCACCGCCCTGCAGATTGGCACCGTGCTCTTCACCGACCCCTACGCCCCCATCAAGATAGCCCAGGGCCTTTCGGACTATATGGACAAAAACGGCATCCAGTCCCTTTCCGAGCTGACGGGAGGTGTGCGCCCATGGTGACAAAGCTCTATATCATCCGCCACTGCCAGTCCGCCGGGAACGCCGGGGGGCGCTTCCAGGGCCGGTTCGATTCCCCTGTCAGCGAGATGGGGGAGAAGCAGCTGGAGCTTTTGTCCCTGCGCTTCCGCAACGAGCATCTGGACGCCGTCTATTCCAGCCCCCTCATCCGGGCCTACCGCACCGCCCAGGCGGTGAACAAATTCCACGGCCTGCCCATCCACAAGGACGACGGCCTCTTGGAAATCGACGTGGGGGAGATGGAAAACAAGCTCCTTCCCGACATCGCCAAGGAGTACCCACAGCTTGCCTATAATTGGGACCACGCCCCGGACTTGTGTGCCTTCCCCGGCGGGGAGACCATGGAGCAGGTCTACCGGCGGGCCCAGGACACCATCCTCCGCATTGTGGGGGAGAACCAGGGCAAGGTGGTGGCCGTCACCACCCACGGGGGTTTTATCAAGAACCTGAACGCCCTGGTGGAGCGGGGCAGCATCCAGGGCCTGCGGGAGGGGAAGGTCTTTGGCAACACCAGCGTCAGCACCCTGCTTTGCGAGGACGGCAGGCTGCGCTGGGAGTCCGTCAACGATATGTCCCACCTGCCGGAAGAGCTGCGCTACGCCCCCATGCAGTACAGCTTCCACACGGAGGCCCTATGATTATCCTGGGCGTCGATTTGGGGAAGGCCCGCACGGGCTTGGCCGTCTGCGACAAGGGGGAGCTGCTGGCCTCGCCCCTGTGCGTCCTGCACGAGCACAACCGGGAACGATTGGTGGCGGCCATCGCCGCCAAGGCGAAGGAGGCCGGGGCCCAGCTGCTGGCGGTGGGCCTGCCCCGGAACATGGACGGCACCGAGGGTGAAAGCGCCCAAAACGCCCGGGAGGTGGGCGCCCTGCTGGAGGAGGCCGCCGGCCTGCCCGTGGCCTTTGTGGACGAGCGGGGCACCACCATCACCGCCCACGGGTATCTGAACGAGACCAACACCCGGGGCAAGCGCCGCAAAGCCGTGGTGGACGCGGTGGCCGCCACCGTCATCCTCCAAAACTACCTGGATTACCGGAGGCTCAGGCGTTGATCCCGGAGAAAAAGCCGGCGTGGGTTTACAGAGGGCTGTAAATCCTGTATACTTATAACAAAACTGGCGGCGCAGAACGCGCCCAGGGAGGAGCGGGCTATGGGAACCTACCAGATCATTACCGATTCCACGGGGGATCTGACCCCGGAGCTGATCCGGGAGCTGGACGTGCAGGTGATCCCCCTGTGCTACATGATGGAGGGCAAAACCTATCACAACATCCCCGGCGGCGGGGAGATAACCGACCAGGAGTTTTACGCCAAGCTGCGGGCGGGCATTATGCCCACCACCACCCAGGTGAACTCCGAGGAGTTCATCCAGTTGTTCACCCCCTTGCTGGAAGCTGGCCAGGACGTGCTGTACATCGCCTTTTCCTCAGGGCTCAGCGGCACCTGCCAGAGCGCCCACCTGGCCGCCCGGGAGCTGCGGGAGCGCTTCCCGGAGCGGAGGCTGGAGGTGTTCGATTCCCTGTGCGCTTCCATGGGGGAGGGGCTGCTGGTGTGGCACGCGGCCCAGCTCCGGCAGGAGGGCAAAAGCCTGGACGAGGTCCTCTCCTGGCTGGGGGAAAACGTCCTGAACCTGTGCCACTGGTTTACGGTGGACGATTTAAACCATCTGAAGCGGGGCGGCCGGGTTTCCACCGCCACGGCCCTGGTGGGGACCATGTTGGGCATCAAGCCCGTGCTCCACGTGGATGACGAGGGCCACCTGATCCCCGTCTCCAAAGTGCGGGGCCGAAAGCAGTCCTTGGACGCCCTGGTCAAGCGCATGGAGGAGACCGCCCTCGACCCCGCCGGGCAGATGGTGTTCATCAGCCACGGGGACTGCCTGGAGGACGCCCGCTATGTGGAGAGGAAGATCCGGGAGCGTCTAGGGGTCCGGCGGGTGAAAGTGGGCTTTATCGGCCCGGTGATCGGCGCCTACTCCGGCCCGGGGACTGTAGCCCTGTTCTTCCTGGGCAGGGAACGGTAAAAAAGCAAACGTGCAGGCCCGCGGAGAATTAACATGCCGCAGGCCTGTTTTTTCTTGACAAATCCCTGCGAAACGGGTACTCTAGTAACAGAAGCGGCCCTGTGATCTGGGGCTGCGGCATTTTTTTGAGAGGCGAGGTGAGCAAAGGTGATCGTTCCCCGAAGTAGCGGCAGCACAGGATCGGGAGGGAAAGGAACGGCCTGTTCCGCCCCCCGCCCTTTGAGGAGACCCCTTTGCCCCCTGGCGGTTGCAGACCCGGCGGGCTGAGGGCTCTCCCGGGGCGGTTTTAGGGCCGCGCCTTTGGTCTTGTGCTGTTGACGACCCTCCTTTATTTTGAGACAGGGAGGCACAGGCCATGTACGAAAAAATCTTGGAACTTTTAGAGGGGCGCCGGTACTCGGAGATCGCCGGCGCGGTAAAGGATATGAACCCGGCGGACGCGGCGGCCCTTTTGGAGGAACTCCCCGAGCAGAGCATGCCCCTGGTGTTCCGCCTGTTCCCCAAAGAGCTGGCGGCGGACGCCTTCGCCTATATGGACGGGGATTCCCAGGAGCTTTTGATCCGGGCCTTCACCGACAAGGAGCTGGACGAGGTGATAGGGGAGATGTTTTTGGACGACACGGTGGATTTGATCGAGGAGATGCCCGCCAACGTGGTAAAGCGTGTTTTGCGCCATGTGGACGAGGGCACCCGCAAGATGATCAACCAGGTCCTCAACTACCCCAAGGACAGCGCCGGCAGCATCATGACCATGGAGTACATCGACCTCAAGGGCAGCATGACGGTGGAGCAGGCCTTCGAGCGCATCCGGAAGATCGGCCTGGACAGCGAGACGGTCTACACCTGCTACGTCACCGACAGCCGCCGGAAGCTGGAGGGGGTCATCACCGTCCGGGAGCTGCTGCTCTCCCCCAAGGACACGGTGCTGCGGGACATTATGGAGACCAATGTAAAGTTTGTCTCCACCCACACCGACCAGGAGGAGGCCGCCCGCCAGCTGAGCAAGTACGACTTCCTGGCCCTGCCCGTAGTGGACGCGGAAGAGCGCCTGGTGGGCATTGTCACCGTGGACGACGCCATGGACGTCCTCCAGGAAGAGGCCACCGAGGACATGGAGCGCATGGCCGCCATCGCCCCCTCCGACAAGCCCTACATGAAGGTTTCCGTCTTTGAGAACTGGAAAAAGCGGGCCCCCTGGCTGCTGTTTTTGATGATCTCCGCCGCCTTTACCGGCAGCATCATCACCCATTTTGAAACGGCCCTGGCGACAAACCTGGTGCTCTCCAGCTTCATCCCCATGCTCATGAGCACCGGCGGCAACACAGGCAGCCAGGCCTCCACCACCATCATCCGCAGCCTGTCCCTGGGGGAGATCCGCTACCGGGACATCCCCCGGATCCTCCTAAAGGAATCCAGCACCGCCGTCCTCTGTGGCGTCACCCTGGCGGTGGCCAATTTCGCGAAGCTCATGCTCCTGGACCAGGTGGGGGTGCCGGTGGCCCTGGTGGTCTGCCTGACCATCCTGGGGGTGTCCCTGGTGGCCAACCTTCTGGGAAGCCTGCTGCCCCTGGTGGCCAAGCGGGTGGGCCTGGACCCCACCGTCATGGCCAGCCCTCTCATCAGCACCATCTTGGACGCGGTGAGCCTTGTCATCTACTTCAACATCGCCGTGGCGGTCTTGAACATCTGACCGCCCCAAAAGGCTGTAAAAAGGCCCGGAACAGAGAGTTCCGGGCCTTTTCGGCTTTTCTATCCACACGCGGGGGATTTACTCAAAGTCCACCACAATGCCCTTTTCGTCGGACTCCAGGGCGGCCTCCATCAGCTTGAGGACCCGCAGGGCCTCTTCGGGCTTCACAATCTGCTCGGCCTTGCCCTGTACCACGTCGCACAGGTTGGAGTAGAGCTGGTTGCGGTCATACTGGATGTCCGGCAGGGGCAGCTCGTCCACAGAGTCGGCGTTCCGGGGGGCCATGGTCTTAGAGAGGCCTTCGCCCATGAGGATGGGGGTGGCGTCCTTGTCCTCCCAGCTGCGGAGGATCACCATCCGGCCGGGGTCGCGGAAATCCTTGATCTGTGCCGTCCCCTGGTCGCCGCACAGGTACCAGTGGGGCAGGGTGATAAAGTTGCAGGTGCCCACCTCCACTGTGGCGGTCAGGCCGCTTTCAAACACCATGTTCATAATGAACCCGTCGTCCACCTCGTCGTTGGTGACGTGGGTCATCTTGGCGTAGACCTTCTTGATCTTCTCGGGGATCATCATCACCAGCCGGTCCAGCAGGTGGACGCCCCAGTCGAACATCATGCCGCCGCCCTGGGCCTTTACGCCCCGCCAGTCCCCAGGAATGCCCCGGGAGCCGTGGTAGCGGCTCTCAATGTGGAACACGTTGCCCACAAGCTTCTCGTCGTCAATTTTCTTCTTCACCAGGTAGTCCTTGTCCCAGCGGCGGTTCTGCCGGGGATGGAAGACCTTGCCGTTTTCCTGGGCCACAGCCATCACGTCTTCCAGGTCCTTGCTGGTCATCATCACAGGCTTTTCGCACAGCACGTGCTTGCCCGCGCGCATGGCCCGGATGGAGAGCTCCTTGTGGCTGTCGTTGGGGGTGGCCACCAGGACCACGTCCACCCGCTCGTCCGCGAGGATCTCTTCAAAGCTGTCATAGGTGGGGAAGCCCTGGCGCCGGGCCCACTCCTGGCGCTCCTCTTTGATGTCGTAGGTGCCGGCCAACACCATTTTAGCGGTGAGGTCCGTGTCGCCGGGAAGGAGCTCCCGTCCCTTGGAACCGTCCGTCATCCACAGGGCCTGGCCGCTGCCGGTGGAAATGGCCACCGCGTGGCCGCCGCCCATGCCGCCGCAGCCCACAATGGCGACTGCTACTTTGCCGTCGATCATAGATAAATTCCTCCCCTATTAGTATTTCCAAATACCGTTTGCCATATGGGGGAGCAAGGAAGACAATCCACTACTCCCATCCTATTCATACCCTATTACCACCAAAAAGTCAAGGGATTTTTTGACTTTTTTCCTGACTATGCAAAAAAGGCGGGGAAGGCCCGCCCATTTTGTGGCATAAAAAGTCCCGCCCGACCGTATCGCGCAACTCAATAACCTGCTACATAAAAGCAGGTGGGTGCCCCCCCTTCCGTTTCACGCTCCCTGCCTCCAGCAGCCGGCAAACGCCGCGCTGGGAGGTCTGCAATCCGCAGAAGGAGACAGGGCTCCCTTTCAATCGAGTGTAGGGTTATATGTGCGCAGTCCGCGAGTCGGGCAGGAAACCTGCCGCAGTATCCGCAGGGGAGGGGAGGTTACTCCTCTTCCCCGTCCTCAAAATAGGCTTCGTTAAAACGGGTCTCGAAAATGTCCGCCAGCTTATCCAGCAGGGCGTCGTCCTCCACTTCCTGGAGCTGCTCCTCGCCGTCCTCTTCGACAACTTCAAAAATATAGTAAGTCTCCGCGTCGGAGGCGATCTCGTCGGGCTCCTGCTGGGTGGGGACAAGGGCTAAAAAGTGGCCGTCGTCATTTTCCAGCTCGTCGATAATCTCGAACTCATGCTCCTGACCTTCGTCGTCCAAAAGGGTGAGAAGGTCGGCTTCGTATTCATGATCCATGGGCAATCGCTCCTTTCTCCAAGAGTATTTTACCGTAAATCCAGGCGGGAGTCAAGCGGTGTTTTTCCCGCAACCCCTATTTCCCTCCCTTTCCCACGCTGTTTTCAGTGTATGCGCCCCAAGGGAAGTTATGAATAAATTTTTTCAAAAAACTTGAAAAAATCTATTGACAAGCTGGAATTTGTGGGGTATAATATGGGCGAAGACAAGGAAAAGAGAAATCTTACCGAAGGTCTTCAAAGCAGCTTCGCAAAAGCCGGAAGTAAGTGAAACGCCAAAGCGAAGCCTTTCCACCACAGAGGGATAAAGCAAAAGCCAATCCCCTTTCAAGTGAGGCCCGATCCAAAAGCCAGAACCTTTAAAAAAGTCCTTCTTTCACCTGAGGGAAAAAGAAAACTTTTTCAAGCGAAGGCGGGAAAGAAGAGATCCTTTAAAAAGGAACTGTGAGGATCCCAAAACAGTAAAACCTGTGAGGAACTTAATTGGGACGAGAAACCAGTTGAGAAAAAGCCGAAGGAAAAAGGGAAAAGCAAAAGCGGATTCCGTAAAACCTGTGAGAAGAAAGGTAAGAAGCGTTGGATGTTTCAGAGTGAAAACGGCGGGGAGTGAAAAAAGAGAAGAGCCGTGAAAAGCAAAATCCCCCGTATTTTCGAGATGTGAGCAAGAGAAGACAGGGGCGCTTTTCAAAAACAAGAAGACCTGAGGCCTGAAGTGGAAATAGTAAGGCGAAGGAATTGTAAAAAGGCGGCTCCAGAAAAAAGCGAAGCGCAGCATTAATTTTGCAGAAAGGCGGGTGAGTCCCATGGATCAAAAGGAACCTCAGAGTGTAAAGTCTACGGACTCACATTCCGCAGACTAAATAGATTAAAATATATAGAAAGAAGGTTTCTCGTTCTGCGTAAGAACCAGATGCAAGGAAACCAAACTGGCACGGATCTGTTTTGAAACCGTTGGTTAGTGAGCTTACTAAAGCGTATGATAGCCTATAGGGCTGGATCAAATAAAACACGGTAGAGAGAAACGGTAACGATGTGCCGAAAGAAAAGGTATAATCCAATGTACTGAGTAGTTTCCCTTTAAGATCTTCTCCGAAGAAGTACGGCTACCACCGGAAACAGAGGAAAATATAAAGTATATGGTTGTTCACCAATGAAAACATCGCCTGTGGATCGCGTACATACTGGAAAACAGCAAAATGTAGGACAGTAAAACGTAAGAAAAATCCATGGTTGTTGACGTTGGAAACAAATACCTGCGAACAAGAGGGCTTTTGGGGTGTCTCCCAAGAGCCCTTTTTGTTGCCTTCCCACAGAAAAAACAAAAAGCCCACCGCCAAAATGCCTGAAATTTCCTCTTGTTCCCTCATGGCGTCAATGGTATAATATGAGCCGGAAAGCGGAAGTGCTCTCTCATTCTAGTTTGGCAGGTGGCACAATGGAAAAAAAGGCGACGGATCGTTCCCTTCAAGAGCGGGAGTTCAGAGGCATTTACCAGGCTTTGGCCGGCCAGTGCGGGCTGGAGCAGATCTCCCGGTTTTCCCAGCACGGTTCCACTTCCCGCTTGATGCACAGCGTGGCGGTGGCCTATTACAGCTACCGGCTTGCCCGGTGGACCCGGTTTTCCTTCCACTGGGAAGAGCTCATTCGGGGCGCGCTTCTCCACGACTACTTCCTCTACGATGCCCAGGACGGGGACCCCGCCCACCGCTGGCACTGGACCCGGCACCCGGCAGTGGCTGCGGAAAACGCCAAAAGGGAGATCCCCCTCACGGCCATTGAGGAGAACACCATCCGCTGCCACATGTTTCCCCTCACCGTAAAGCCCCCCAAGTATCGGGAGGGCGTGGTGGTTTCCCTGGTGGACAAAGCCTGCTCGGTGTACGAGTTCTTCAGCCGTCAGGAGCCCTATCCCACCCTGCGGGGCGGAATGCCCACCCGGGGCCTCAGGCGGTCAGCCTCCCCGTACCCCCTGATGAAGCTTGCGGGGAAAGGTTTTTGACAGATTTTTGGAAAGCTTCCCTTCGGGGAGGCTTTTTCTTGCATTGGAAGGCATTTTTTGCTATACTAACCTATTGTAATATGGGCAGACAGGAAGGAGGGGCCGCAGTGCGCGCTCTCTTTACAAAATATAAGGAATTGATCCTTTACGTATTTTTCGGCGGCCTCACCACCCTGGTCAACTGGGGCGGTTACTGGGTGCTGGCCGATTTGTTCCACGTGCCCTACCTGTGGGCCACCGCCATCGCCCAGATCCTCTCCATCCTCTTTGCCTACGTGACCAACCGGGTCTGGGTGTTTGAGAGCAAGGCCCGGGGGTTTCTCCCGGTCCTGGGGGAAATGCTCCGGTTCTTTGGGTGCCGGGCCCTCTCCTTTGTGCTGGATCTGGCCTGTATGCGGGTGGGCGTGGGCGTGCTGCACATCAACGACAAGGTCATGAAGCTCCTTTCCAACGTCATCGTGATTATTGTCAACTACGTGTTCAGCAAGGCCTTTGTCTTCCGAAAGCCCAAGGAAAAGCCAGGACATTGACGAAAAGGCCCCGCGGGGGTATAATGCTTGTAAATATTATGTTGATCGGGAGGAACCGCTATGGCTCGCAAGAACCGTGAGGAGAACCAACAATTCGAGGACCTGTCCAGCTACTCTTCCTCCAGGGAATATAAAAAGCGGAAGAAAAACCGCCGGGGCCGGGCTGTGCTCCGGGGGTTTGCCGTGGCCCTTTGCCTGCTGTTCATCCTCTGTGGCAGCGGGTTGGTGTACGTGTCCACCGACCTGCTGGACGGCCTGACCACCACCACCATCGCCAAGGACAACGAGACCCTGGGCATCGACCCAGAAAACGTGGTGATGGACGACAGCATCAAGAACATCGCCCTCTTTGGGGTGGATTCCCGCAACGACGCCTTTACAGGCCTGTCCGATGTGATCATGGTCCTCAGCGTGGACAACAAGCACGGAAAGCTGAAGATGACCTCCATCCTCCGGGACAGCCAGGTGCTCATCGAAGGGGAGAGCTACAACATGGGCTATATCAGCTGGGAGGAGAGCGTCAACGCCGCCTACAGCTACGGCGGCCCGGAGCTGGCCATCCGCACCCTGAACCAGAACTTCGGCCTGGACATCCGGGACTATGTGACTGTGAACTTCGCCAATATGGCGGCCATTGTGGACGCCTTTGGGGGGGTGGACATCTTCCTGACCTCCGCGGAGGTCAGCGCTTTGAACAACAACCTCCACACCCTCGCCCTGGAGATCGAGGAGAAAAAGGACCAGGACCGGGAGGAGGGCACCTACAGCGAGCACAGCTACGCGGAGATCAAGGACAGCGACTACATCCCCGACATCTACGGGAACGTGGATTTCGCCTCCGGCGCCTATGAGGAGCGGGAGTACCACCTAAACGGCAACCAGGCCGTGGCCTACGGCCGCATCCGGAAGATCGACAGCGACTACGAGCGGGTCAAGCGCCAGCAAAACGTGGTCTCCGCCCTCATCGGCAACCTGGGGGAGATGGGCCTCACCGACTACACGGGCCTTGCCTCGGACCTGATGCCCTACTGCGAGACCTCCCTGGACATGTCCGACGTGCTGGCCATGACCCCCATCCTGTTCAGCGGTTTTACCGTCAGCCGGATCAGCGTCCCGGACGTCAACTTTGAGACAAGCCTCTTCGACGGCTACATCGACGAGGTCTACTATATGATTTACGACACCACCGAGGCGGGCAAGCGCATCAGCAGCTTCATCTACGAAGAGGACTCGCCTTACTGGGAGGAGTTTGGGGACTCCTCCCTGAGCAGCGCGCCCCAGGAGTAACCGGGCGCCTTGTGGAGGAATGGAATGGGAAGAGAGAGTGAAAACAGGCCCCGGCACGCCGCCCCCCGGCGGGAGGGACAGCCAGGGGAGCGCCGGGCGCGCCGGGAGCCCTTAAACGACCAATACTATTACGAAGAACCTCCCCGGGGCTGGGACGGAGGCTTTGAGGACATCTCCAGCTACTCCTCCGACCGGAGGCGCCGGGAGGACCAGCGCTCCCTCCGGCAGCAGCGCCAGGAGGCGGCCCGGCCCGTCCGGAAAAAGCGGAAAAGGCGGGGCGCAAAGGCAGCGGCGGTCCTTCTGGTCCTGCTCCTCCTGGTGGCCGCCGGCGGCGTGTACGTGGCAAACCTCTTTGCCGGCCTTCATGCGGAGCCCTTGGACCCCTCTGCTCTGGGAATCCAGGGGGAGGGGGACCCCCAGGTAAAGAACATAGCCCTCTTCGGTGTGGACGCCCGGGAGGAGGCCGACGATTCGGGCCGGTCCGACGCCTTGATGGTCCTGACGGTGGACAGCCGCTCCCACAAGCTGAAGCTCACTTCCATCCTGCGGGACTCCGAGGTTCTCATCGACGGCTACGGCTATGACAAGATCACCCACGCCTACGCCTACGGCGGGCCCGAGCTGGCAGTGAAAACCCTCAACCAGAACTTCAACCTGGACATTGAAGACTATATGACGGTGAACTTTTTCCAAATGGCGGAGATCGTGGACGCCTTTGGCGGGGTGGACCTGGAGATCACCGAGGACGAGATGAACGAGATCAACAACATCATGACAAACCTCTATCTGGAGTCCAGCGATTTCACCATCTCCGATTCCGATTACCTCCACCAGTACGGCCAGGTGCGCCTTTCTGGCAAACAGGCCGTGGCCTACGCCCGCATCCGCTACCTGGACAGCGACAATGTGCGGGCTTCCCGCCAGCAGGAGGTGCTCCTTTCCCTGGCCCAGTCCCTAAAGAGGAAAAACCCCATCCAGTGGCTGCTCATCGCCCCCAAGGTGGCGGGCGTGTGCAAGACCTCTCTGGGCTCGGGGGATATTTTCGCCATGGCCCCCTTCCTTTTGGGAGGCTTTGAGGTGGAGACCCTCTCCATTCCCGGGGAAGAGGAGGCCGCCTACGGCGCCTATAACGACATGGGCGCCTGGGTCTACCGCTACGACACAGCGGCGGCGGCCCAGCACATCCACCAGTTTATTTATGAGGAATGACCTCCCCGCCCTTCGGGGAGCTATCACACAGAGAAAGGGTGCGTTGTTGTGAGCGATCCTGTACTGGTCATTATGGCCGCGGGCATGGGCAGCCGTTACGGAGGCCTCAAGCAGATCGACCCGGTGGGGGCCTGCGGGGAGAAGATTATCGACTACTCCCTGTTCGACGCCCGCCGCGCCGGATTTAAAAAAGCGGTGTTCATCATCAAAGAGGAGCTCCTGCCGGACTTCCAGGAGGCCGTGTTCCAAAAGGCTTCCCAGTATATGGAGATCCAGTGGGCCTTCCAAAAGCTGGAGGATGTGCCCGAAGGGGTGTCTGTCCCCGAGGGCCGCGTCAAGCCCTGGGGCACGGGCCACGCCGCCCTCACCGGGGCGCGGCTGCTGGGAGACGCCCCCTATGCGGTGATCAACGCCGACGACTTTTACGGCCGGGAGGCTTTTGAGAAGATGTACGCCTTCTTAAAGGCCGCCAAAGACGGGGAGAAGCTGGACTTCTCCATGGTGGGCTTCTACCTGAGGAACACCGTCACCGAGCACGGGTCCGTGTCCCGGGGCGTCTGCCGGACCCGGGAGGGGATGCTGGAGGGCATTGTGGAGCGCACCCGGATCGAGCGCCGGGAGGGCGGCATCGCCTACACCGAGGACGAGGGCCGCACCTGGGTGCCCCTGGCCCCCGACACCGTGGTGTCCATGAACTTCTGGGGCTTCACCCCTGGGTTTACCGGGGCCCTGGAGAGGGACTTCCGCCGGTTTTTCCAGGAGGACGTGCCGGAAAACCCCTTAAAGGCCGAATTTTTCCTGCCCTTTGTGGTCAACGACCTGCTCTCCCAGGGCAAGGCCCAGGTGAGCGTGCTCTCCTCGGCGGACAAGTGGTACGGTGTCACCTACCAGCAGGACAAGGAGACGGTGGTCAAGGCCATCAGCGAGATGACCCAGGCGGGCGTCTACCCCTCGCCCCTGTGGCAGTAAAGGGATTTTCGGGCAAAAAACTGGCCCTTTGGACGGCCTTTTCCAGGCCGCCAAAGGGCGAGCGAGCCGGAGCCCCTGGGGACGGATATTCCTCGGAACCCTCAGGGCCCCGGTCCGCTGGGACAATACCCCTTCCCACTTGGGTGCGCAAACGCTTTTGCCGGATCGCTTGCCAGTAGTGTGGTCCTCCCGCGGCGGTTTATGCGGGGGATTTTTCCCGCCCGGGGCTTTTTCTCAGAAATTCCTGGAAAGACGGGCTTGCAAAATCCTCCCATATATGGTATGATAACCTCTGTTATTGCGAATATCTCAGCAGAAGTACTAGTAGGAGGAATCAATCTAAGATGGGTCCAGTTGAAATTATCCTTGGCATCGTGCTGATGCTGTTTGCCATTGCCATCATCATTGTGGTCCTGCTCCAGGAGGGCAGCCAGAAGAACCTGGGTGTCGTCACCGGCGGCGCGGATACCTTCCTTTCCAAGAATAAGGCGCGTTCGGTGGACGCTTTCCTGTCCCGCTGGACCAAGGTGATTGCCATTGGCTTTTTTGTCCTGGTCATCGTGACCAACGCCATCATGTACTTTGTGGTGTAAAACATGGTAGAAAGCGCGCCTCGCGGCAACCGCGGGGCGTTTTTCTATGGGGAGGTGAAGCGGATGATCCGCCTGGTGGAAAAAGAACCGGAGCGCCGAAAGCTTCTGGAGCTGTGCGAGAAGACGCCCTTTGGCTGCAAGATCTCCTCTGTGGCCACAAGCTACGGCTTCGACAAGAGCTTTGCCTGCTTTTGGCTGGACGAGGAGACCGACGTGGTGTTCTGCCTGGTGGACGGGGTGATGCTCCTCTCGGGCACGGTGCTGGAGGGGGAGCCGGTGCGCCTGTTCCTGCAAGCGGTGGGCGCCAAAGGGGTGCTGTGCGCGGTGCGCAACGCCGAGGCCCTGGGCCTTTCCGGAGGGCGGTCGGGAGATGTGCTCAAGCGCTTCCTGTTGCCTGGGGAGAGCGCCCCTCCACCGCCGCCGGTGAACATCCGGAAGATCTACTCCCTTCTGGAGAAAACGGGCATGGTGGAGGAGTTTGAGCCCTTCTACCTGGACCTCTCCCACAAGCTGCGCCACGGGGGCGCCTTGGCCCTGGCTGTAGAGGGCGTGGAGGGCCTGGCGGCCTGCGCCGTGGTCTCCTCCGTGTGCCGGACGGGAGCCATCCTGTCCGCCCTGGCCGTGGAGGAGGGCTGCCGCCGCCAGGGCTTGGGGAGCGCCCTTGCCCGGGACGTGGAGGCCTATTTCCCCGGCCGCACCCTATATGTGTTCCGGGAGAAGGACAAGCACCGGGAATTTTACAAAAACCTGGGATATGTGAAGGCAGACACCTGGGTTTACGCGACGCTGTAAAGAGAGGAATCACCCATGGATCTGTACCCTTATTTTGCAATTGACCCCCGGCTGCTGGAGGCGGCCCAGCGGGCGGAAGAGGCCGCCCGGCCCCAGTTCGCCCAAATCGAGGCCACTCAGCGCTACAACCAGCAGAAGATGCTGGCGGCCTTCAACCGGGCGGGCGTCAGCGAGAGCCACTTCGTGGGCAGCACCGGCTACGGCTACGGGGACCGGGGCCGGGAGGTGCTGGACCAGGTTTACGCCTACGCCTTCGGCGCGGAGGACGCCCTGGTGCGCCACAACTTTGTCAGCGGCACCCACACCCTCACGGTGGCCCTGTTCGGTATGCTCCGCCCGGGGGATAAGATGCTCTGCGTCACCGGCACCCCCTACGACACCATTCAGGGTGTCATCGGCCTGCCGGGCCGGGAGGAGCCCGGGTGCCTCAAGGAGTTCGGCATCCAGTATGAGGAGCTGCCCCTGGCCCCGGACGGCGCCCCCGACCTGGAGGCCATGGAGCGGCGCATCACCCCGGAGTACCGGATGATCTACATCCAGCGTTCTCGGGGCTACAGCCTGCGGCCCTCCCTGCGGGTAAAGGACATCGCCCCCATCGTGGAGATCGCCCGCCGCAAGGCGCCGGAGGCCATCGTCATGGTGGACAACTGCTACGGGGAGTTCGTGGAGCGGGAAGAGCCCCTCGCCGTGGGCGCGGACATCATCGCCGGCTCCCTCATCAAAAACCCCGGCGGCGGCATCGCCCCCACCGGAGGCTATATCGCCGGCCGCCGGGACCTGGTAGAGCTGTGCTCCTACCGGCTGACCACCCCCGGCACCGGCAGGGAGCTGGGCTGCACCCTGGGCAACAACCGGGAGCTGTTCATGGGGGCCTTCCACGCCCCCCACGTGGCAGGGGAGGCCCTGAAGACCGCCCTGTTTGCTGCGGCCCTGTTCTCCCAACTGGGCTTTGGGGTCACTCCCCGGGTGGAGGAGCCCCGGGGGGACATCATCCAGGTGATGCTCCTGGAGAACCCCAAAAACCTCATTGCCTTCTGCAAGGGGGTGCAAAAGGGCGCCCCGGTGGACTCCTTCGTGGTGCCCGAGCCCAGCGACATGCCCGGCTACGACAGCCAGGTCATCATGGCGGCGGGGGCCTTCACCCTGGGTTCCTCCATCGAGCTCTCCGCCGACGCCCCCCTGCGGGAACCCTACGCCGCCTGGATGCAGGGGGGGCTCAACTACCACAGCGGGCAGCTGGGAATGCTCCTGGCCGCCCAGGAGATGCTGAGCGAAGGCCTTCTCAACCTGTAACCCCCTCAAGGTATCCAAGCCTCCTGCTTCGGGGGCAGTCTGCAAAGCCTTTCGCCAAGGCTTTTCTCCCCGGATAAAACCGGGATCCCAGCGGGCCCGGAAGGCAGAAAAAAGGACATCCAAGGAAAACTTGGATGTCCTTTTTCGCATAGCTTATAGGGAGCCCGGGGCCTCTCCCAGCCGGATCTCCACCGGGTCCTCCGGGGTCAGGGAGGAGGGGGTCACGCGGCAGTCCACCGCCTCCAGCCGGACGCCCTGGGCAGCGGCCCGCTCCAGGGCTTCCGCGAACTCCGGGTGGGTCCTTCGGTTGGGGGCAAAGTACGCAATTCCCTTCATCTGGACCACGAACAGGACGCAGGCCCGATACCCCTTCTGCTGGCAGCGGCACAGCTCCTCCAAATGCTTTAGGCCCCGCTGGGTGGGGGCGTCGGGGAAGAGGGCCGCCCCCTTTTCTTCCAGGGTCACCCCCTTGACCTCCAGAAACCACCGCTCCCCGGCGGCCTCCAGGGCAAAATCGAACCGGGAGTTCCCCCATTTGACCTCCCGCCGGAATCCCGAAAGCCCGGGGAAGAGCCGGGGCAGGTATTCCTCTGCCACCCGGTTGGGGGCCTGGCTGTCCATGTTGATCAGATAGGGGCCCTTTTCCACCGCCACCAGGTCAAACCTGGTTTTGCGGGCGGGATTTTGGGCGGGGGCCAGGTACACCTTGGCCCCGGGGACCAGCAGCTCCCGGCAGCGGCCGGTATTTTTCACATGGCAAACCTCCAGCCGCCCCGCCCGCTCCACCTGGGCGATGAACCGGTTGGGCCTGGCCCGGAAGACAGCCTCTTCCACAGCTCCATACTCCACGGTTTTCCCTCTTTTCCCGGGCCCAGGGCCCGCCTGTTACTTTTGGAAGCGCCCCGCCCCGTACAGCAGGGGCAGGAACAGCCCTCCCTGGACTGTCCGGTTTTGGAATTCGTTGGGTTTTGCCTGCCAGGCGTCCCCCGTCTCGAACCAGTCCCCCAGGGGGATCCGGTTGGGCATCTGGTCGTAGGCGTCCCACAGGCGGGCGATCATCGCCTCAAAGCCCTGCCGGTCCATCAGGGAGGCCACCCACACCAGCCAGTCGGACTTGGTGTAGCCTGCCCGGTTGTCCAGAGGCATCCCGTAGGGGTTCAGCCGGGTGAGGTAAGAGTCCAGCTCCTTGTCCCAGGTGCCCTGGGGGAAGATCCCAAGCCCTAAGAGCCTGTCCCACACGGCGTTGTACTTCATGCTGAAAGTCCCCGGCTGGTCGAAGGCCAGGCGGGAGGTGCCGTCCCCCTCGGCGGCCTTTTCCACCCAGGTGGCCCCCATGGAGCGGGCCTGGGCGATCCACTCCTCGCCGGCGGCCTCCTCGCCCCGGCGGCGCAGCAGCAGCCCGTAGGCCGCCACCCCCAAAATGGCCTTGATGGACAGGTTGCAGTTGTGGGCCAGGTGCCCGGCGAAGTCGTCGGTGCACAGCTGGTTTTCCGGATCCAGCCCCTCGCTGCGCAGGTACCGGGCCCACTGGGTGAGGGTGTCCCACTGGGAGTTCACAAAGGCCATGTCGTCCATGGCCGTGGCCACAGCCGCGGCCAGCAGCAGCATGTTGCCGCACTCCTCCACGGGCATCTGGTCCTTGGGGTCGGTGCCGCCGGAATAGACCTGGCCGTTCAAAAGGGGGAACTGCCCGGCGTCGTGGGGGGCGAAGGGGAAGGGCCACACCGGGCTCTGGGCGTACCGGAAGATGGGCCGCATCATGGCTGGCACCAACTCGGACCGGTAGAGCAAAAACAGAGGGCAGGAGGGGTAGGTGATGTCCACCGTGGCGGCGCAGCCGTTGGAGAAGCACTCCTTGGAGATGAACAGCAGCTCTCCGTTTTCATCCTCGCAGAGGGTGTGGGCGGCCACCACCTGGCGCCAGGCCAGCAGGAGGATCTCCGCGTACTGGGCGCCGCCCGCCGCCAGGGCCCGTTCCTCCAGCTCCTGGGAGAAGGCCTCGCAGCGCTGGGAGAGGCCCTCGTACTGGGCGAAGGCCAGCTCCAGCAGGCCGGGGATGGTCTCCCGCTCCTTTTTCCAGTAGGGGGGCAGGTTCCTGCCAAAGTATTGGATGGCCTCCACCTCGTCGTAGGCCAGGGCGAACAGGGCCTCTTTGCCCTCCTCCAGGTAGATCTGGGCCTGGATAGACCTCTCCTCCTGATCCACAGGGCCTGCGGCGCCGCCGGTCTCCACCGCCAGGTACAGCCTGCCCCAATCGATGCGCACGTCGTCGCCAGAGCGGTTGAGCACCTGCTGCACACCGCTGGCCAGGGTGGCGGCCTCAAACCCGGGGCCCACCGCCTTCCCGCACTCCACAGGGTACTGGCCGGGGTGGTCCAGGCACAGGGCCTCGTCCGCCGTCAGGGTGGCCTGGCAGGGCGGGAGGGGCCGCCCGTGCCGTCCCCGGGCAGTGAGGCTGACGTAGGTGACCGGCCGGGCCATCACCCGCAAGTCGTCCAGCAGCAGGGGGGAGGTGAACTTCATCGTGAGCTGGGCCTCGGGACTCTCCAACACGTAGGTGGTGGAGCAGGCCTGCACCTTCACGCTTTTCATCTGCATGGGGGCAGCGCCGGTGTTTCCCAAAAAGCCGTACTCCCGTTTTCCCACCTGGAGCAGCCCGCGCAGGGGCTGGGCCCTGCCGGTCCAGTGGCAGGTGTCCGTGCGGTTGGGCACGTCGTCCATGGACCACAGGTTAAAATAGGGGGTGTGGGTGGCAAGCGGCACTGCGGGGTATCGCATTTGTTTCATAGGTGTGCACCTCTTTTTTATGATTTTACCGGCTATCATCATAGCAGGAAACGGCAAAAAAGGGAATGGGGGAACGCCAATTTTTTCCCGCCGCAAGAGTTTTTTCCCCGCCCCGACCCCAGGGAGATTTTTCCCGGGAACCCCTTGCTTTTTTTTATGGGATGGGGTATAATTATACCTGCTTTCTTTTAGATTTGCCGGTGTGATGGAATTGGCAGACGTAGTGGACTCAAAATCCCATTCGTCTGTTGTTACCACTTCGGCTGAAGCCCTTGATTTTTCAAGGAAATTTGACAATTCAATATGTAAGTGATTTTTAATG